>DAOUTT010000002.1 GCA_030668545.1 Anaerolineales bacterium
AACTGACTTTCACCTTACCACCGATTTGTTCAATCAAGATCATGGCCACTTGGATCCCCTCGATCGTCGCAAGGAGATTCACCAAATCGGCATCGTCGGAGCCGGGGTATCCCACTGCCTTACGGTCTTCAATTGTGAGGCTCGTCCACAAGATACCATTCTCCATCTCAAGTCGCCCCAACCCCTTGCCCCAGTATTGAACGCTCACAAAACTACGTTGATTGAGCGCTCGCGCGTAAATCTCCGCCATGGGAGCCCCCAGGCTGATAAGTTCTGATGCGATCTCCAGCGTTCTCGGTGTGACGCTATCTGTGCGAAAGCCTATCGTGTCTGTGAGCAAACCAGTCATCAGATTGACGGCGACATCAGTGTCGATTTCCAAACCAAGCTGCGGGATGACATCGAAGAGGATTTCTGTCGTGGCGGGGGCTTTGTGATTGACTATGTTGATTTCAGCATAATCGGTATTGGTTGGGTGATGGTCGATATTAATATCAGGCTGCCGCGGCAGAGTCTCCACAGGAAAACCTGTCCGTTGGAGATCCGCGGCGTCCACTAAGATCAGTAAATCACCATCGCTCGGGATTTTTGAAGTAACCCTATCTGCGCCCGGCAGGAAACGAAAACGAGACGGTACACCTTCCAAAAGAACCGGGGTGACATTTTTCCCGGCTCGTTCCAAGCTCAGCGTGAGAGCCAGTAGCGAGCCTATAGCATCCCCATCTGGCCGTTCGTGGGAGAGAATGATGATCTGCTGTGCGGCGTTAAGAGCCGCCTTGGCCTTCTCAATCGTCGTTTCCGCCACCCACGTCTCCTGCTTTTTCACCACGCTCCTCTTGCAGGTTGTCTAACAATTCTTCAATGCGAGCTCCACGTTCATGAGACGCATCCCAACGGAAGCGAAGTTGGGGGAAGCTTCGCAATTGTATACGTGCTGCCAGTTGGCTGCGTAAATATCCTTGCGCCCCTTCCAATCCCGCCAGGACATCATCCATCCGCTCATCGTCTCCACTGGCGACTACATATATATGTGCATAAGCCAGTTCCCGATCCACATCCACATCCGTGATAGTGATCATAGCCAGGCGTGGGTCGGCAACATTCCGCTTGAGGATGTCGGCCAATTCCTCTTGTATACGCTCTGCAACCTTACGGGCGCGCGCCTTAGTCGCCATCGCTCAACCTCACGTAATGGGAACGGTCTCTTCAGTAAAGCATTCCAGAATATCGCCCTCTTTGAAGGACTCGAAACCCTTCAAGCCAATACCGCACTCGAAGCCGTTACGAATTTCCCGAACGTCGTCCTTCTCATGCCTGAGAGAGGAGATAGGGCCATTGAAAAGCTCCTCATCCTCGCGCAGCACCAACATACGTCCGCTGCGTTGAATCTCCCCTTCTGTGACAATGCAGCCAGCGATATTGCCAAGCTTGGGTATTCGGAAAACCGCACGCACGCGCGCTTTGCCAAGCACAACCCTGCGCGTCTCAGGTTCCAACATACCCTTGAGCGCCAGCTCAATGTCCTCTGTAAGGCGATAGATAATATCGTATACGCGGATATCCACATCTTCCATATCGGCACAATTCTTTGCGACTTGATCTGCGGTCACGTTAAACCCGATGACGATTCCTTGTGATGCCGCGGCGAGCATGACATCGTTTTCACTGATGTTACCAGTTCCGGCATGGAGAATGTTCACTTTAATTTCACCTGCGCTAAGTTTTTCAAGTGAATTGACAATCGGTTCAAGAGACCCCTGAACATCGGCTTTGACGACAAGCCGTAGCTCCTTAACCTCTCCTGCCTTATACGCTGCGAAGAGCTGCTCAAGAGACTGCGCTTTTGAAGTTCCGCGGGAGCGCATTCGCTGCTCGATCTTTCGCTCGTCAACAGCGATGCGCGCCTCGCGCTCACTCTCAACGACAGTGAAAAGTTCTCCAGCGAGAGGTACATCTGAGAGCCCCATGACGGATACAGGTTGCGATGGCCTGGCGACCTTAATCGGCTCGCCCTGGAAATCAAACATCGCCCGGATTTTCCCGCAGGATGTCCCCACCAAGATGGCATCTCCAATGCGCAGGGTTCCATTTTGAACCAGGAACGTTGCTACGACGCCCTTGGCTTTATCCAACTCGGCTTCAATCACCGTTCCGATGACTTTCCCTGAGGGGTTGGCTTTAATTTCCGTGGAGTCAGCGACGAGATTGATCGCTTCAAGTAGGTCTTCCAGCCCGTCCTTTTCCTTGGCCGAAACGGGAACAACCATCGTATCGCCTTCCCAGTCATCTGGAATAAGACCAATGTCAGATAACTCCTGTTTGACTTTATCCGGATTGGAGTTGGGACGATCGATTTTATTAAGAGCGACGATGATCGGCACTCGAGCAGCTTGTATATGCGCCAGCGCTTCACGTGTCTGAGGCATTACGCCATCATCCGCGGCGACAACCAGCACAGCTATGTCAGCCCCCTTAGCCCCCCGCGCGCGCATAGCCGTGAAAGCGGCATGTCCGGGTGTGTCTAGAAATGTGATTAACCGCTCGTTATGTTCAACTTGATAGGCAGAGATGCGCTGGGTGATGCCTCCAGCCTCCCCATCGGCGACATTCGTCAAACGAATGGCATCCAGCAGTGTAGTCTTGCCGTGGTCAACATGCCCCAGCACTGTTACAACTGGCGGGCGGTCCTTTAACGTTTTTGGATCTTCCTCTTCGATCAATTGTCTCCAGAGCGGAAGCTCGCCCGCTTCTTCAAGTTCGTCTTCAACTGAAGCAAGATGTTCCGCTTCAAAACCGAACTCAGCGATCACGATCGCCGCCGTATCGAAATCTACTTGCTGGTTGATATTCGCCATCACACCATTCGCCATCAACTGCTTGATGACTTCGATCGGGCTGACATCAATCATTTCAGCCAGGTCACGCACTGTAACTGTTGATGGGATTTCTACAATCTTTGCACCATTCTCGCTCATATAGCACCTCCGGGTCGAGCACTCCGGCAGCACCGAGCGAGTTGGCCGGGGGAATTACGGGTGTTTCTGTGGTTCGGCCATTCCGTGCTCGGCGCGGACAGCGAAAGCTTTCGCTTCAGCCATTCTGCTCGTCTGTCAGACTATTCATGTACGCTTCTAACTCCTGGTGAGCCTCGTCCGTCAATTCTACTTTTAGTGATCGGGGTAAGGATCCTTGCAGAGCCTTCTCCCAGCATGATCGCAGATCATGCACATAGGCTCCTCGCCCGGGAGCTTTTCCTGTCAGGTCAATTCTTACGCCATCTTGCCCGTATACAACACGTATCAAGGACCGTTTCGCTAAGATCTGCCGGCAGCCAACACAAGTCCGTTGGGGTTCATGCTTTCGCCGCCGTGATCTACGTGGTGACATTCATCGACCGTCGCATCGCCCACCTAAAATCGATAGTGTTCTAAAATTCCCCTTTATCCCATGCATCCTCGTCGCGCTTCCTGCGCCTGCGCACGACTACCTCGCCAAGATCCGGATCAAATTCCATGATCCGTGATTGTTCCTTGCGGCGCTGCTTGCTTTCGGCGGAGTCCTGCGCAAACTCTTCCTCGCTTATCTCGGGGATTTTGATCGACTCCCCGAGTTTCTCGGCCAACTCTTCGACGGCATCCTCGACAACTGGAGCTTCAGCTTCTTTGGCGATTTCCACTTCAACAGCCTCTTCGGTTTCAAGAACAGCTGCGACCTCTCCTTCAATTTCCTCTGCAACTACTTCTTCTTCAGCGACATCTTCAATCTCTACAACCGGCTCGGGGTATGCGTAAGAATTGAGTGTTTCAGCGATCTCTATCATCGCCTTTGGTCCGATGCCCGGCAATCCTAAGATGGCATCTGGGTCCATCCCCAATTTCTGCAGAACCTGCCCTGCGGTCTTGTAGCCTGCCTCGATGAGCAGGTTTTGCACTCGTGTCGATAGTTCAACCTCAGTGAGTTCAACTTCGAAGGCTGTCTCAGGGAATGAAGCTCGCACTTCGGCTAGCTTCTCGAGTTCAAGTTGCCTGCGGGCATCCCGTCGCGACTCGATCTCGCTCTGTACTCGATCGACGAAGGATGTTAACGTCTGGTATTCCTCAGGTGTGATCGGGCGCCCCTCTTCCTTCTTAGTTAGGATCGCCTCGACCTGCAATACTGTCTCAGCTTGCTCTTCGGCCACTTCGGCGAAGGATGAATCCGTAGTGAGAAGCATCAAGGACTCAACTGCAGTCTCAGGCAAACTCTTGATATCAATGCGCCAGCCGGTCAGCTTTGCACCCAAGCGAGCATTCACGCCGGCGCGGCCGATCGCCAAACTGAGTTGATCCTCCGGAACGACTACGATCGCCGTTTTGCCTCGATCAATTTCCTCACTGAGATACACACCTGAAACGCGGGCTGGTGCGAGCGCCTTGGCAACAAAAGTGGCGGTGTCTGGATGCCACTCGATCACGTCGATCTTTTCATCGCTCAAATCACGTACGATGGATTGGATGCGCACTCCGCGCATTCCGACACATGCGCCGACAGGGTCCACACCCTCGCGAAGCGCAGCTACGGCAACCTTCGCACGCTTTCCAGCCTCGCGGGCGATTGATTTAATCTCCACCAAACCCTGATTAATCTCTGGGACTTCCATCTCCAGCAGCCGCCGCAGCATATGCGGGTGGGTGCGGGAAACAACGATTACCGGTCCACGCGGTGACCTGCGCACCTCAAGAACATAGGTGCGAATGCGGTCACGTACACGGAAATGTTCGCCAGGGATTTGCTGATTGCGCGGCAGAATCGCCTCCGCTCGCCCCAGGCCAACCGTCACGGACTGCGGCGTGACCGAGTGCACCGTACCGTGCACGAGGTCACCCTCGCGCTCGACATATTCTTCGTACTGGGCCTCCCGCTCGGCCTCACGCAGACGCTGCAGGATCACCTGCTTCGCCGTTTGGGCTGCGACACGACCGAAGTCTTTTGGCGTGGATTCGACCATCACCATATCGCCGAGCTCTGCTTCCGGGTCGAAGTTCTTGGCAATCTCGAGGACGACTTCGGTCTGTTCGTTCTCGACACCCTCGACGGCTTCCTTCTCCACGAAGATTTCTACGCCGCCGCTTTCGGGCAAAATCTTGACCTCGACGTTTTGTGCGCTGGAGGCGTTGACGGACCGCCTGTAGGCGGAAATCATCGCCGCTTCTAGCGCCCCCATCACCGTCTCCGGCGGAAGGTTGAAGCGCTCGGTTATTTCATTGAATGCTAGTGCAAACTCACTCTTCATTTCTCTTCTTTCCTTGGTGATTGTTTTAAGTCTATTGTATACGCAGAAAAGTGGGGTAAACCCACTTTTCAGAACCACCGCTCTCTCAAAAGTCGTACCCACGGATTCTAGCACATGCAGGAGGGAGGAGCAAGGGCCTGCAGCAGACCTCAACAATGGACAAAGGCCATCTTCCCCATCTACATTTATACGTGCTCCGTAAAATGAAATCGATCCTATTTGACGCCCACTTGCGACTCACTTATCATACCGGCGCCAGTTGAACCCTATTCGAGGTGAAGTATGGAAGTTGGTTTGGTCAAGCAGATCGACATCAACGAAGAGATGCAGCAGTCCTATTTGGACTATGCCATGAGCGTAATCATCTCTCGCGCTCTGCCTGATGCACGCGATGGTTTCAAACCCGTCCACCGGCGCATCCTGCACGCGATGAACGCCATGGGACTTCGACCCGATTCCCCACATCGCAAGTCGGCTCGCATCGTCGGTGAGGTGCTCGGGAAATTCCACCCGCACGGTGATATGGCTGTCTACGAGGCGATGGCGCGCATGGCGCAATCCTTCTCCATGCGCTACCCACTGGTAGAAGGGCAGGGCAACTTTGGTTCAGTCGATGGAGATCCACCCGCGGCCATGCGCTACACCGAAGCGCGGTTGACGCCCATTGCGACCGAGATCATGGCCGATCTCGGAAAGGACACCGTCGCCTTCGTCGATAACTTCGATGGATCAATGCGTGAGCCAACTGTGCTCCCAGCGATGGCGCCAAACATGCTCGTAAACGGCGCCACGGGCATCGCCGTGGGTATGTCCACATCGATCCCGCCACACAATATGGGCGAAGTCTGCAATGCACTTATCTATATGCTCGAGAACTGGTCACAACTGGACGATGTCAACATCAAAGATTTGATGAACTTCATCCCGGGACCCGATTTTCCGACGGGTGGGATCATCGTGCGGAAATCCGACGATGTGGATCCACTGGCCTCCGCCTACGGTAGCGGGCGCGGCAAACTCACGCTGCAAGCCCGCGTGCACATCGAGGATATAGGCCGCGGTCGCTCACGTATCATCGTCACAGAGCTGCCCTATCAAGTCAATAAAGCCAATCTGATCGAGCGCATCGCCGATATCGCCCGCGGCGGTGGGCTTGAGGGTCTGGCTGACCTGCGCGACGAATCCGATCGTGACGGCATGCGCATCGTGCTCGAACTAACAAAGACCGGCGTGCCTGAGAAGATCCTCGCCGAACTCCATCGCCGAACGCCATTACAGACGACTTTCAGCGTGATCATGCTTGCGTTGGTAGATGGTGAACCGCGGATGTTGAGCCTGAAGCAAGCACTGCGCGTTTTCCTCGCGCACCGGTTGGAAGTCGTCAAACGCCGAAGCGAGTATGACCTGGCGCGCGCTAAGGAGCGCGAACATATACTCACTGGCTTACGGATTGCTTTGAATAATCTGGACGACGTCATCCAGACGATACGGACCTCCAGAGACCCCGACCAGGCGAGCCAGCGCCTTCAACAGCGCCTGAAACTTTCTGCGATCCAGGCGCAGGCGATCCTGAATATGCCGCTGCGCAGACTCTCTAACCTCGAACGCAAGAACATCGAGAAAGAGTACAAGGAGATCCTCGGCCAAATCAAAATCCTTGAGAGCCTCCTGCGTTCTCCGAAGAAGATGCGCAATTTAATCGCAGAGGAACTTGGTGAAATCAAGAATAACTTCAGCGACCGTCGGCGGACGATGATTGCCCAGACAACGAAAGGGAAACGTACAGCGGTTCTGGCCGCGGCGGATATCACCCCCGACAAAGACACATGGGTTGTGGTCACCCCATCCGGGATGATTTACCGCACACCAACCGCACGCCTGCCGAGTCTCTCCGGACGCGGCGCCCCTGAGTTGGTCATCGGCGCCAACTCACACGATCTGCTCTATCTTTTCGACGCTCAAGGGCAGGCATCCGCCCTTCTGGTTCACACGCTGCCTGAGAGTGATGATTCCAGTGGGGCGAAGCAGATCTCTGGTGCTACAGCGTTTGACATCGACTCCGCACTCATCGGTGGTATTGCCATCCCGGCCGATAAGGTCGGTCAGGCTGATGGCGGTGGTTTCCTGTTCCTCACGACGCGCAACGGTATGGTGAAAAAAACCAGCCTCACCGTCTTGCCCGGTCCCTCAGCGAAAACTTTCGAAGCAATTCGGGTCGGTGCCGGCGATGAGCTCGGATGGTCAGATTTGACTTCAGGGAATGACGACGTCCTGCTTGTGAGCTCTGCGCGGATGGCCATCCGTTTCTCTGAGAAAGAGGTCCGCCCGATGGGACTCTCCGCTGCGGGCGTCCTCGGCATCCGGCTGGACGGCACAAAGGTTCAGGTCGTTGGAATGGGAATTGTTCGACCCAATCAGGAACTGTTCTTGATTTCGGAGGAAGGCCAGGCCAAACGCAGCGCGCTCAAACAATTCCCGCGTCAGGGCCGCCACGGCAAGGGAGTGCTCACCTGGAAATCAGGCGAAGCCGCCAAAATCGTAGGGGCGGTGATCGGTGAGATTAAAGATCGCGCCGTCGTGCATTTCTCGCGCGGCGCTCCACGCTCTCTACGCTTCGGCGATGCACCCAGGCGGGCGCGTGCTTCTTCCGGCAAAGTTGTTTTCGAGCTAGAGGGGAAGAACCGAGTACGACGGATCTCACCACCCCTTCCTCGATCAACGATTGCACCGCAACCCGTCAAAAAGGCGAAAAACAAAAAATCAAAATTGAAAAATGCAGCTAAAGGGAAGACCTCGAAGAAAACTAATCCTTCGACGAAAGCCGGGGCGGCAAAGCCTAGAAGCAGTAAGAAATCCTGAGCCTATCGATTGTGGCTAGCGTTGATGGGTAATGGGGAAACGGGTACACACATGGATATACCAAGCCATCGAGCAATCAATCATTTCGGGGAAACTTCAGAGGTGAAACGACGCCGATCCCCTACTCAGGGAGCGTGTAGATGATCTGGCTATCTGCGCGCGCACAACCCTTGCAGGCCGGGACAACCTTAGACCCTTTTGTCAGCGTCCCTTCATAAGTGCTTCCACCATACTCCGCTACCCAGCCATCGAGCACAAACGCCAGCGTTCCTGCAGCGGGAATCCACTCACCATTATAACGACGGGCAACATGAATGTGCGTTCCAGTCGAAATCCCTCCCTCGCAGGAAGGGAAACCAAGAAGATCACCTTTCTTTACCTTAACCCCCTCGGCGATCCTTCCTTCAGTAGCCACATGGAAGAAGAAAACCACCCAGCCCGTACGCTCGTCCCCATCCCCATCGAGATCGAGTATCACAGTCGCCTCCGCGCTGCGTGCAATCACACCATCAGCCGGCGCTGTGAACCACACCTTAGACTCCGCACAACCGCTCTCTTCTGAAGGAGGGGCGAAATCGAGCGCGCCGAATGGCAAGCTCGTTCCCCAGGCTGGATGCGGTCCTCCGGTGAAATCCCATACGCTATTGGGAACAAAGGGCAGCCCAAGTTCAGGCTGCTGCAAGCTGGCAGGGATGAGATCAATTTCCATGGCAAAGGGTTCTCCCCACAACGCTAAATAGGTCTGGTAAAACCCTTCCGGGCTCACGGCCGCTTCGAACGCTTCTTTCCCGTATAAGCCTGCGAAGAACTGGTACAAAGCGACGGTACCAGCGTTTTGCCATGGGTCGGGCTGGACGACAAGCCCATCCGCCAGTTCGATCTCTTTTAAGGATCCATCTCGCCAGCCGTAATATCCATCGTTAATACGTTCCGCGGCCCAGACCAATTGCCAGAACAAGCCGCGGTAGCTGCGGTCTTGGACACCCATAGGGTAGATACGCTCATCAGCGTCCGGAAATGGCAGGCTCAAAGCCTGGCTCTGGTACTCGAGCAATGCCAACAGCAGTCGGGGGTTAATCGAGTAATACTGGGAGATGATTTCGACAACCTGCCAGGCTTCCCGCTGCCGTTTATAGGCAAAGGTATCCAGGTCCGTGATAAAACCAGCGCGCTTGAAAACCTCCGAGCGTATATCGAAACTCACAGCGGATGGACCGTTCACAACTTCGCTATCGGGGAGAATATGGAACGTCGATCCTGTAAGCGGCGAGTAATAGGCCGGAACAAGCAGCGGGTATCCACTAGGGAGCGTAGTTATCGCCTCGGGGAGATCCGGATTTTCTGCCCGGATTTCACCCTCGGTTGTATTGAAGTGAGATGCGATCGCTGGTAAGGTGTCTCCGCTCTGCGCGAGGTACTCAAATATCTGGCCCGGCGAATGCGGTTCCCGCGTAGGCAAGGGTGTCGCGCTGACGACCAGAACGGGTTCTTCAGGCGTCACGGTCGTACTGGCAACGGTATTGGCAGGAAGGCATGCCCCCATGAGCATTCCTGCGCAGACCAGCATCGCCATAATCAGGGAAAGATGCTTATTCATCGCGTGATTAGAGACTCCTGGGAAGCGCAAGAGCACGCCAAGACCTCTTGACCATCCTTCACAAGAGCACCTTGATAGGGTTTGGAGCCAGCCCGCGCGATCCATCCATCCATATCAAAGGGGAGAGGACCGTCCGCCAGAATCCACTCGCCGTTGTACATGCGGGCGATATGGATGTGCGTCCCTGTGGCGACTCCCCCCTCGCAGGAAGGGTGTCCGATGCGGTCACCTTCGTCGAGCAGACTTCCGACTGGAACACGATCCTTATGATCAACGTGCAAGTAGAGCAGTGCCCAACCGCTGTGTGCACGCCCATCTCCATCTAGGTCGAGAACCACAGTTCCGTTATCAGATCGTACGACGATGCCCGGCGCAGCGGCGACCGCCCATTCTTCCGACAGCACACACCCCGAGATACTTGAAGCGGGGGCGAAATCCAGCGCTGCCCAGGCGCTCTCACGCTCCCAGGCCCCATGCGGTCCGCCCGTATACGCCCAAATCTTGCCGAGTTCGAAAGGCAGGATAAGGTCTGGCTGTTCAACCCCTGGCTCAAACAACGGATACTCATACGCCCAGGGGTCCCCGAATAGATCCTCATATACTCGCAAGAACCCTTCCCGGCTGATTGCTCCCTCCCAAACCTGCTGTGTATGGACGATGGAGAAGAAATGCTGAAGAGCGACCGTGCCCGCGTTCAGGTCAGGTGCCAGTCGCAGCGAACCAGTATTCCAGAAGTGGACATCTGTGAGCGTCCCAGCCCGCCAGCCGTAGTAGCCATTCCCGAGTTCGTTAGCCAACCATATGAGTTGTCGATACAAACCGGGGATTTGCTCTTCCACATGTCCCAATGGATAGTTGAAGGCATCACCATCTGGAACAGACGGATCCGTTACCCAGCCAGCGATATACTCGACCATCGCCAGAAGCACACGAGGATTTATGGAGTTGTTGAGCGCCACTCGCTCCACAATTTCTGCACCTGACAGCCATTGCGTACCGACGGTCTGGCGATATGAAGATAGATAGCCACCCTGAGCATCCGCGAATTCTACAGTGTTAAAATCCGATGCATGAGGTGAGAAAATGAGTTCGCTATCAGGGATCAGCCGCTCATCAGGTCCAATATTGGTCAGCCGACGGGGGATCAGCAGCAACTGCCCGGGATCTATCAAGCCTTGATTGGCGGGGAGAGGGTCCGGAGATTCAACCTCCGCTGGTATGACGCCAAAACGCACAGCTACGGAATGTATGCTATCACCGGGTTGAGCTTCATAGAGCAGCAGCTCCGGCTCTTCCATACTCATCGTAGTCGGTGTAGCCGGGAAGGTTGGAGAGGCAAGTGGCTCCGGTCTCGCTGGTGTATCCGTGGCCAAAGGAATTGGCGTGAAGATAATTTCCGATGGCTCTGCTGATGGCAGTGCCGGGGATGTAGGAGAGGGCAGCCCTCCTGAGCCAATCCCCCCAGGCGGGGGAACATCTGCTCGCGAGCATGCAAGTGTTGCCAGGATCAGCGCGGCGAGAGGCAGCCAGAGACTCCGCCATCTGGCTGTCCGACTGTCCTTAAACTTACCCTCAACGCGAAATTTGATTGAATTCATTGCGGCATGCACACGCTTCCAAGACGACAGAACCCTTGCTTAAATACCCATCATAAGGCCACTCAGCGCCGGACGAAACCCAGCCATCCATCTCGAACGGGATGGGGCCATCAGCGGGAATCCACTCGCCATTATACTTCCGAGCGAGATGTAGATGCGTACCGGTCGTTACCCCGCCCTCACACGAAGCATGCCCGATTAGATCTCCGGCTTGCAAAACCGTACCGGCTTGCACCCGATGGCGCGATTCGATATGCATATACAGCAAAACCCACCCCGTCTGCTCATAACCATCCCCATCCAGGTCGAGTAATACCTCCCCATTCTCCACACGCACAACCAGCGCATCGGCGGCGGCGACAACCCACTCATTGGAAATGACACAGCCGAACGCGTTCCCGGGCGGGGCGAAGTCAAGCGCCGCCCATCCGGCGTAATCACCCCAGGCGCTGTGCGGTCCGCCAGTGAACGACCAGACGAATCCATCTTCAATCGGAAGCTGAAGGAGCGGCTGCTTCAAATCCGCGGGCTGCAAAGGCTCTACACGCCTTTCAAATGGATCGCCAAAGAGGTCGGCATAAGTGAGGGAAAATCCAGTTTCACCCACGACCTGCCTCCATGATTCCGCAGGGTAGAGTTGGGAGAAAAGCTGCTGTACACCTGCCGTGCCGGCATTGATCCCCAACCCGGGGTTGATAACATGACCGTCCGTCACTATAAATGGGCCCGACCAATCCGCTCTCCAGCGATAAAACCCGAGGTTTAACTGATCGGCCGCCCATGATAGCTGCGGGAAGAGACCCTCCCAGGTATAGGCGACATAGCCCATCGGGTATAACCGACTTTGCGACGACGGTTCGGATTGGGTGAGCCACCCACCTTGATATTCCAGGAGACCTAACAATAGGAGCGGGTTCACCGAATAGCGCCGGGCGACCAAGTGGATGATGCCCGCGCCGCTCATCTCCACACCCTCCACTTGCTCCACATAACCCCGCAAGTATCCATACCAATGGTCTACCACGGAGTAGATATCCACATAAATATTCGCAGGACCAAATACCAATTCAGAATCGGGGAGTATCTTGTGAGGCGGTCCCGGCGGCTGTGGTTGCGGCGCGGGGATGTACAACGCCTGCCAAACACTCAATATATCTGGGTTGAGAATAGCATTCGCCTGGACGATCTGGTTAGCGGATACACCAAACTGGATCGCTATCGTATTTAGCGAATCACCGGGTTGGACGATGTAGTTCTCCGCTTCCGTCCGAAGTTGCGGAGGCTCACGAAACGGATCCGGTGTGGGGGTGCCAAGAACCGCTACTGGCAGGGCGAGTAGGCTCTGATTCTCATCTGGACTCAATTGAGATGGCACGCTTTCATCTTGTGAAGCCGGTAGTATTCCCAGCCACGGTTCAATTAAGCGCGTCGTAGGAGTGGGGGTTGGAGAGACACTGCAGCCCGCAAGAACGATAACAAAAAGCAAGGCGGCGGCATTATTCCGATCTTTCAGAGAAAATAACGCAAGGTTTGACATAAGGGCTGATGTTAAACAAAAGGGTAAAATCTATCCTTTCCCAGGTTAGGAGCTTTTTCGGCGCTGCCGTAATAAAACTCACTTTATCCGGTTCAAGAATCATGCCAGCCCGGTTGTCAACCCTTATTCCAAAGTAAGGCGTTTCTGCATCAAATGTACAGGCTCTTCTACGTGCTGTATCCGACCGCGATCGTCGACGTATGACCACCGGCCAGGATCCTCTGTGAAGATCGAATAACCCAAACTTTGATAGAGCCGCACAGCGTCATGATTGTCTTTTGCTACCGAGATGATCGAACGGTGATAGGCGCGTTTGAGAAGGATCGACTCCGCGTAATGAACCAATGAAGTGCCGATCCCCTGCTTCCTGAATTGCGGTTTTACCCGGAAGGAATGAAGGTAGCCAGCCTGTTCGTTAGGAAAGTGACGACTCCACGATGGGCGAAAGTAAATAAAGATTTGACCGATGACTTCGCCATCAACCTCTGCTACAAGCAGAACCCGATTTCCGCGTTTGGAATCCCGCATCGCATGGCTGTACATGCGCCGATAGTGTGTATACTCCCCATCCCATTCAAGCGCCAACAAGTCGGCATCCGTCGCATGCCGAATCCGGACCGCAGTTCGATCAACCATTCGCGAGGGCTTCCTTCACCATGTTCTCCAGGAGCGCTTGCTCCTGCACCCCATCCCGGATTTCTCCATCCAGCCAGGCAGCTCGCAACTTCCACAGAATCTCGCCATAGATCGGTCCCTGCGGCAATCCCATTGCACGCAATGTCTCCCCATCCGCTTCTGGTTGGACAAAGCGCCATTTTCCGAGGTATTTTTCAAGGATTTGACAGACCACTGGTCGATCATTCAGCGCCATGCAAGAGGTGATGAGCACTCGCTCTTGTACATCATCCAGTTTAGCGACGACTGTGCTCGGCGCTGTGGTCACCGTCAGAGATTGCACGAAACGGTTGATGTCAACGGTTTGGAGAATATCGCGCAGAACCGCGGCGGGAAACCGCAGCCGGTGCCCAACCCCCTCGGCCTCCTGGTGAGTTAAGCGGTAAAACCATATGGCGTAATAAAGAAATTCTCGTTCAGGAGATTCCTCAAGGCGCCATGAATCGGGCCGCTCGAAGGATTTAATTGCTTCAAAGCGCGCTTCAAGCCACTGATCCCAAACTAACACCGGGTGTATCGCTTCAAGCAAACCTAGCGCTTGAAGCCGTGTCATGATCCCGGCGAAACTGGGTTCGTTGAAAATCGTATCGAACTCACTGCGTATACGTTCACCGCTTACACGATCCAACAATGAAATCGCCTCGTTCAGCAACTCCAATGTCCGATCTTCAATCTGAAAATCGAACCTCTGCTCCAGTCGGACAGCCCGTAATATTCTTGTTGGGTCATCCATGAAACTCAGGGAATGCAGGACGCGGATCTTCTGATTCCGCAAATCCCGGCCGCCACCCCAATGGTCAAGCAGTTGACCATAATAACGACCATCCAGCCGCAGCGCGAGGGTGTTAATCGTGAAATCGCGGCGATGCAGGTCGAGCTTGATACTCCCGCGCTGGACCGAAGGCAACGCGGTGGGGTGAGTGTAGAACTCCGTACGGGCGCTGACAAAGTCTAAATATTCAGGAAGGGAATTGGCCTCGAGCGATTCACTTTCGAGCGCCGTGCAAAGCTGCCTATTTCCAAGATCAAGTTGCCATTTCGCCGTTCCAAAACGCTGATGGCTGCTCTCGCGACCACCAAAGGCTGCTTCCAGGCTCCGCGCCAGACCTATCGCATCCCCCTCTACGACGATGTCATAATCCGCACTCGGTGCATTGAGGATCAGATCGCGGACGAAACCGCCAACGATGTAGAGAGCATCGCCGCGCTGTTCCGCCTCACGTGCGACGAGACGTAGCAGCGCCAGCCGCGGCCCGGTAAGCGCTTCTTCCAAATCCCCTGCCAGGGTGGGTTTGTATTCTCTTTCCAATCCCGTCCCCAGGGAATTCAATAGATCGGTGCGTGTGACAATCCCAACAATCTCGCCTGAGTCCGGATCAACTACCGGAACCTGACCCCAGCCGTGCTCGATCATCACTTTCTGTAAATGATTAACCGAGTCGTCCATGCGGACCACAAGATCGCCTGCTTCCATAATACGTGAGACCGGTTGGCTGCCCATGCCATGTGAGAGGGCTCTGTCAACCGCCCGCCGGGTGAGTAAGCCGCACACTTGCCCACTCTCCACAATGGGGTAGCCCTCGTGACCAAATCGCTGCATACGTTCGCCCACATCTGAGATCTTCACGTCTGGACTGAGCAGCTGAGGATCACGCGACATAATCTCCCCGACTGTGGGTGCGGGCTCAATGGAAGAACTGAGAAACTCGATGAGTTCATCTCGCACTTGTGCGCTATTCCGGTCGCGGATTAACGCCGCGGCTGCCCGGGCGTGCCCGCCGCCGCCGAAGTGCTCTGCGACGGCTCCCACATCTAACTCGTCCGTTGTTGATCGAGCAACAAGCTGAACGCTTCCGTCCAATCCCACCAGAACAAATAAGCCATCAGGGTCAAACACATCCCGGAGCTTATGGGCAAGCGTTGAAATCTCCTCCACTAAACCGCGCACTTCACCACAGGCTAAAAGGATCGAGAGACCGTGATACTCATGGGTCTCGATGTTTTCCAGCAGACGATCGTAGAGGTCGCGCTGTCCATTCGATAGCGGGTGATTCAAGAACTCGCCAACTAGATTGAGATCCGCCCCCCGCTCTAGCAGCCAGGCGCTGGCACGCACATCCCTTGGTGTTGTACTCGCATAAGAGAGACTGCCAGTATCCTCGTAAATACCGAGCAGCAGCAGAGTTGCCTGAACGGGCGAGAGATTCCTGCCTACTTCCTGAATCTCCTCCACGAGCAATGTCGCTGTTGCCCCTACTTCCTCAATATGAGCTGTCCAGGTGGGATCCATGTCGTCGCTAGGTGGATGGTGATCGATCAGGTGGACCTTAGTATCCGCACGTACACCCTTGATCGACGGCGATGATTGCGTATCGACGACTGTTAGCCGCTCGACGTGGCTGCGCGACAGTTCATCGAATTCCACAAACGGTAGATGGTCACCATACAGCGTGACAAACGCCCGGACATTGCGGTTTACACGCCTGGGCAGAACGGGCATCGCCTCGGGATCCAGTAAACGGACACCGAGTAAGCTGGCAACAGCGTCGAAGTCGGCCTGCTCGTGCGTACAAACGAGATGCATTGGCTGGATTTCCTTCCGAAATCTCTACCCATACCTAGAAATAATAGTTGTCAATATCTGTTCGGATTATACAACGGGGTATACCAGATGCGCTCAGATTCCTGGAAGGGAGTATCCTTTCATGCTTACAGATAGAGCCCTCGCGAGCAACATCCTGGGGATTTCTCGGTCGCCGTTTCACGGCTCTGTCGAAATGACAAGAGAGGAAGAGCTATATTTTTTAGGCATGTCATTTCGACCCCCCGCAGGGGGTGAGAAATCCCTGATACGATTCAATTCAATGTTTTAGATACTCAGGAAAGGAGTCTTGTTGACTCTTTAGACGAGCCTCCCAGCAGTGACATCATGGGGATTTGAAGATATCCTGAACCAAACCAGCGCTACTATCCCTAGCCCGGTGGTTGAACTTGCTCCATCCGGTCAATAAGATTCTGCGCAGCCACTTCAGGTTCAACCCCCTGGAAAACAACATCTTCGACAGCATCCTCAATCGGCTTAATGTGGTCTTCCGAATCGATCCACAGTGACAGCGGTACACCGGAGCGTAGCATCGAAGCTATCTCAACCATGTTCGAATCGATGATTTCAACCGTCGTATCGACCGGGACGTGGGCCGCTCCTTGAAAGTCGCTCAGTCGAGCCTGCGCCTCGGAGCTGAATATGTGCTCCACAAAAGCCCATGTCATCTCGAGATTCTGCGGTTGTATCCCCCTCGACAAGTAGATATTTTCAGTCCAAACCAGGCTTTGCAGGGGCCGGTCAGCAGGCTGATAGAGCGGCCAGGGATCAACTTTCAGATTCGTGATCCCTAGCGTATGCGCAAGTTCACCAATACGTGACGATTCTTCAACGAGCCAGGCTGACTCGCCAGCTAAAAATCTCGAGAGATCCTCATCCGAATTCATGACAGCCGGTCCGACCGCTCGAAGGTCGCTCATCACTTCCAGCCAACAAATCCCTTGAGGCAGTTCCAAGGCGATTTCACCTTGCGGTCCAATGAACGACCCATTACAAATTGAAAGCTGGGGCGCGGAGAAGCCAAACCCGAAATCCAGCACAGTAGCCGTTTGATCGCTCTCGTGTTGATCGATCCCTACCTCTATCCAACGTTCAACCGTCCGCGGCGCCTCCTCCGCTCTCGACCTGTTCCGGAAGAGGACCATGCCCTGAAATTCAAGCGGGAGTCCGAGCATGTGGTTATCGTAAGTAACCTGTGTCCACGCCGTCGGATGGATCCTTCGTTCAAGTTCGGCGTTAACCATCGAAGATGGATCCAGGATCATCTCACCATCATAGAGGCGCGGACCCCAGAGCGAGGGTCCGAAGATGATCGTCGGCGGCGTACCCGCGCGGCTTGCCTCTTCGAATGCGCTCAATAATTCGTCCGTAGGATAATAGGAGAGTGAAAAATCGACCGTCGGGTACTCTCGCGAGAATGACTGGATAATCTCCTGGAGAGCCTCCATCTCCTCTGGTGCCCAGTCCAGCCAAATAATGATCTCGCCGGTACTCGCAGGCGTGGGCTCCGCTATCTGCGTCGGGGTTGGCGCCGTTGTAGGCGTGAGGCTATAGGGCATTTCCGTTCGAATGTTTGAGACTTCAGAACCCGATTGACACGCAGATATCCCAATTAAAGTCAGACACAACGCAACACAGACCGTCATCCATCTTGGGATAGAATGCCAGGTTGGCTGTTTCGCATCAGGTCGCTTCAGTAGAACCATGTCATTTCTCGAGAGGGTTTTAAATACTGGGCTTGCGGGTTGGACCTCCACATATATCCATACCGACTGAGTCTAACATAAGAATACTGCTGACTCTAATGCGGACGCAGCTCCAAAGGCTTTTGCACCGTTGTTATGTAGAATACCACCATCAATCGCCTGTAAGATTCACCCAGGAGAGATGCAGATCCTCCCCATCATTCACATCCTTGCAGACAGGTGAGGCAATGAGGCTATAATCAGCAATATGCATGAAATTCACCACGACCACTGGCGGCTTATACAATCTTCCCCGGCTAGCGGCGGCTGGAACATGGCTCTTGATGAAGCCATCCTCGAAGCCGTGGGGCGAGGCGAATCGCTCCCAACCCTGCGCTTTTACGCCTGGGACCCCCCTTGCATCTCGCTCGGCGTTGCACAGCCCATTCGTGATGTTGACTTAAAGCGGCTACGCATGAAACGATGGGATCTCGTTCGCCGCTCCACAGGGGGGCGGGCAATCCTTCACACAGACGAACTCACCTATGCTGTAATTGCACCCATCGACAACCCCCACCTCGCCGGTGGCGTTCTCGACAGCTACCGCCATCTGAGCGCAGGCCTCGTCGCCGGATTGCAGCACATGGGCATGTCCGTAGAGATAGAGCCCGAAAAACAACTTACAGAGGAGGAGCGGGGTAACCCGGTTTGCTTCCAGGCGCCTAGCGCTTATGAGATCACAGTCGAGCAAATGAAACTGATCGGCAGCGCACAGGTTCGGCGCCGGTACGGCATCCTCCAACATGGGACCCTACCTTTAAAAGGCGACATCACGCGCATATGTGAAGTGCTGCAGTTCGGCAGCGAGGAGGACCGCACCTCAGCCGCGGATGCCCTCCGCGAACGGGCTGCGACTGTGGACGACCTGCTGGGTAAACCTTTGTCGTGGGAGATGGCCGCGCAGGCGATGAGCGAAGGGTTTCGTCAGGCGTTGGATTTGCAGCTCAACTTAGGGGATCCCTCCCCCGCAGAGCTCACTCGAGCGGAAGAGCTGCAAAGCGACCGTTTCGCCAACAGCCAATGGACGGAACGGATCTAGCGCTAATTCATAGCAGTTTTTATAGGTTGTCGTTCTGAGCTGAAGCGCAGCATAGGCGACTAATAAAGAATAATTACCACCAATTATCTGTGCGATCAATGATCGTTCGGGCTGCGAATTTCTAGGGGTAGATTATTGTGAGACTGAGATGAAGCGCACGTTCGAGAAACCCAACGACCTCAGAAGACGGAAAAGGTAGGCCTCTGCATTAACCTGCGCCTGCTCGAGAATCCCATCGCTCAATGCGGCTTCCAGGATCTCTTCCTCTGCTGCCAGGCGGGCGGCAGATTCAAGCTCAACGTCACCGCGCCGCAAAAAACCAACTTCCCGGTCGTATACGTACGTCTGCTCATTATCTAATGCAGCGATGAAGATCTCTGCCGGGGGGAGACGGAGCGTGACGGCCCCCATCTCATCAATCGAGATATCAAGCTCTGTGATTTCCGCCAGATCAACGCCGGCGATGACCGAGCCATGGGCAACGAGAAGGAGCCGATCCCCGAACAAGAAGCCGAAGGGGCCCTGGCGAGTCTCCGCCGTGATGACCTTCTCAACCGAATATTGGATGGTCTCCAGGCGAGCCAGCGACTGTACTTCGTGGATAATCGTCACTGGGTCGGGGATGATAGTCGGGGTGGGATGGAGCAGCCTGGCAACTTCCGTGGATACTCCCTGTTGGAGTTCAATCACAGGTTGCGTCGCCTGCTGCACCCCGCGCAGGAGGACGGCAACTGAAATCACCAGGAATAACACAACACCGATAAGTACGAGAAAAACGGCCTTTTTCATGATTGCGCATTATATCAAGAGCCGCTGCTTCTTGTGCCCGCCCGTCATACAGTCTAAACTCACCGCATGCACGTCGCCGTCGTCACGATCGAACTCTATCTCCCCGGCTGCAACTCCTTGAAAGAGAAACGCAGCAAGCTCAAACCGCTGCTCGCAAGGTTGCAGCGCGAGTTCAATATCTCCACAGCCGAACTGGAGCATAATGACCTACACAGGTCTGCGGGGATCGCCTGCGCGGTTGTTGGGAACAATGATCGCCACCTGCAGCGGACGTTGGAGACTATTCCAAGATGGATCGAACAGAACCGGCCAGACCTTCAGGTCGTTGATCATCAAATCATCCTCCTCTAAATTCGGAGGAGGTTAAGGAGTCTTCCATGGATTTAGGATTAAAGGATCGAGCAGCAATCGTCACAGCTGCATCACGAGGATTAGGGAAAGCTGCGGCGCAAGCGCTTGCACGAGAAGGCGCGAATATCGCTCTTTGTTCCCGCACGGATCAGATTTTCGCTACGGCAGAGGAGATTCAACGGGAGACTGGCGTAGATGTACTCGCCATACAAACTGACCTGACCGAACCGAAGCAACTTGACACGATGATTTCTAAAGCACACAACCACTTTCAAAAAATCGACATCCTGATCATCAATTCCGGAGGCCCTCCTCCTGGAGGTTTCCTCGATCTCAACCCTGATGATTGGACCACGGCAATTGATCTAACCGTGATGAGCGCAGTGCGACTTTGCTACGCCGTCGTGCCGCACATGCTTGAACAAGGACACGGCTCCATTGTGGCAACGCAATCCTACTCCGTTAAACAGCCGATTGACAACTTAATTCTCTCAAACTCGCTGAGAATGGCCGTGATCGGTTTGGTAAAGTCGCTGGCAAACGAACTCGGGCCGAAGGGGATCCGGGTGAATTCGATCAACCCAGCCTGGACCTGGACGGAGAGAGTGCAGCAATTGATGACGGATCGCGCCGAGCGCAGTGGTACAACTGTCGATGCGCAGGCAGGAAAAGTCACTGAAGACGTACCGCTGGGTCGGATGGGAACAGTCGAAGAATACGGAAAGACCGTCGCCTGGCTGGCTTCCCCCGCAGCATCCTTCATCCATGGGCACGCGCTCATGTTCGATGGCGGCGCAACAAAAGCCACGCTTTAGCGACACACAATCATTCGTTAACCCGCTTAAACCTGAACCACGCAGCTTTCGCTGCGTGGTTAGTTAAGGGAAACGCGGTTGCCAGCCAGCGATCCAAACAAAAATGTATCAGGCTGCGATAACCTGCTCCACCCTGAGCCGTCTACGCATCAGCGTGCGCAACCTGGAAGCGAGTAAACTGGCGTGAACAGGTTTGATAAGATAATCATCTGCCCCTGCATCCAATGCCCTTGCTACACTCCCCGGGGAGCCAATCGCAGAGAGAATTAGGATCGGGACATCACAGAACTCACGGATCCTCTCACAAACTTCCCAACCGTCCATACTGGGCATTAGCAAATCGAGGATAATGACATCTGGCTGCTCATTGCGGCACTCCTCGACACCTTCCTCCCCGCTGAATACCGCTCGAATTTGAATATCTTGGCCCCGCAACAGTGTACGCAACATGATCGCGAGATCGGGGTCGTCGTCGATGAGTAGAACGTCTACAGCCATATTTACCTTACCTTTCACTGTAGCTATTATCCTTGATTTTTAACGACTTAAACCTTACAGGGTCCTTTCATCGCAAAGCAGACTTTGCTTGCTTGGAATCAGCAGAAAGGCTATGATGGTTTCAATAGAATTCTACAGAGGGTTCCACATGCCAAAGTCTTCCCAACAAACTTCCAATATTCAATTGATCCTATGCCCCCAGTGTGAGCACCCTCTCCCAGGGGATGCGAGGACATGTCCAAATTGTGGAATCGACCTGGCTCTCCTTTCCCTACTTGGGGAAAAAGCCTACCTCGATGGCTCACCCAAATACGCTCCTATGGACACAACGCCGCAATGGCTCGTGCCCCGAATCGGGGATTTCCTCATCAAGCAGGGCGAGATCACAGAGGAGCAGCTCAAGATGGCCCTGGCTCGCCAAAAAGAGGCTGCGGAAAGCGGCGAGCATGTTCTCCTCGGCCAGACGCTGCTAGAACTGGGCTACCTAAAGAGAGAGACTCTGGATCGAGCGATAACTCAGCAGATCGTGGAGCTGCATGCCGCCCTCCAGGAATCAAACAGAACTTTGCAGCAGCGGGTAACGGAGAGAACGAAAGAACTCAGGCACGCACTCGAGCGACTGACCGAGATCAACCAGATTAAAGCCAATCTCATCTCCAACATATCGCATGAACTTAGGACGCCGCTAGCGCATATCAAGGGGTATGTTGAACTTTTCATTGCTGGTGAGTTGGGCAATCTCACTCAGGAGCAAAGCGAGGCGATGCAAGTGACTGTGCGAGCGACGAACCGTCTTGGCGATTTGATCGAAGACTTGATCGAGTTCTCAACCGCGTCGCGAGAGGGCATCACACTCCACCTGCAACCGGTTTCGATACCAGAGTTGATCGATGGAGTTCTCAATCGCTCCACCGAGAAGGCGAAAAAAGCAGGCGTCACACTGGAGGCCATGCTGGCAAATGATTTGCCTGATTTGGAGGTGGACCCAGAGCGGCTCTCATGGGCGATCTTCCAGTTGGTCGATAACGGGGTTAAATTTACCCCTGATGGGGGAACGGTGAACATACAGGTAGGAATCGAGGATCTGGGGATACATTTTGTGGTATCCGACACCGGCATTGGCATTCCCGCAGACCGCATCCAGGAGATCTTCGAGCCCTTCCACCAGCTAGACGGCTCTCCGACTAGGCGATACGGAGGGGCTGGCTTGGGTCTTGCACTTGTAGAGATAATCGTAGATGCTCACGGTGCTGAATTGTCTGTTGAAAGCCAGGAAGGCCAAGGGACGAAATTTGAATTTACGATCCCTTCAGCTTCAGGAAATAAATGACCGGTCCATTAATTCCGACTGAATCTCTAACGTACGGCACGGAATTAAACGCCGTCTACGCCATCGCGCGCATTGTCGCAGAAACCTTCGATACCGATGCGGGGCTCGATGCGATTTTCCGTCTTGCACGCACCATCTTCATATTCGATACTGTCGCTCTTTATCTCGAGAATGAAGAGTCGCACGAAATAGAACCCAGCTATGCTCGCGCACTAGGTCGGGGCAGATCGCGCGGAGCGGATCTCGATTGGGGCGAACCAGCCGCAGAAGAAGCCTTTCGCTCCGGCCAAACCGTGCTGCGTCAGGAGGATGCCGGTCCGATCGTGAAAGGACGTGAGCGGCGACGTGATTTTCTCGGTTTACCGCTGCTTGTCAGCGGGCGGTGCGTAGGAAGTCTCGCCTTCGGAAGATTCGGGGGACCATCTTTTCCATCGGAACACATTCAATTAGCGGAGTTTGTCGCCTGGCACGTTGGGCAGCTCCTGGAGAACCGTCGTCTCTCCCGGCGCATCGCTAGTTTGGAAGCACAACGTGAACTGACCCGTATGCAGGATGATTTCATCTCAACCATCTCACATGAACTGCGAACACCGCTGGGGTTCATTAAAGGATACGTTACAACACTCTTGCGTGAGGACACAGAGTGGGATGAGACAAGCCGGGATGATTTCCTCAAAATCATCGACGATGAAGCGGATCGGCTCAGCGAACTTATCGACAACTTATTGGATTCATCCCGACTGGAAAGCGGGACTTTGAGTATGACTTTCGAGCCAGCTCGCCTCGGTCCTGTCGTCCGAGCTATGATTCAAAGAGTCGAGGGAGCCACTCCAGAAATTGAGGTCATCACGGAGATGCCCGATGACCTCCCGATTCTCGAGATCGATTCAACGCGCATCGCCCAGGTACTGGATAACTTCCTTACCAACGCCTCGAAATACGCGCCCGGGGCAAAGGTGTATATTAAAGTAGATGCCGACGATGAACGCGTGCGTGTCGAAGTTCAGGATGAAGGTCCTGGCATTACCCAGGAGCATCTTTCACACCTATTCGAGCGCTTCTACCGAGTCCCAATAAACGCTGCCACCCGCGGCACGGGTCTTGGACTTTACATCTCCCGCAAGATCATCGATGCGCATGGCGGTGAAATAGGAGTTGAGAGTATAGTAGGGGAAGGAACGAGTTTCTTCTTTACGCTCCCCGTTAATACGATAAATGTTGAGGAGCAGGAGGGCGAATATGTCTGACCCGAAAATGATTCTGGTCGTCGATGACGAACCACGTTATCTGAGCCTTGTGGAAATCAACCTTGAAACTGCGGGGTATGAAGTGATCACGGCGATGAATGGGCAGCAGGCTGTCGATGCAGTCGCCGAACACCAACCGGACATCGTCCTCCTCGACGTCATGATGCCGGTTATGGATGGCTTCACAGCTTGTGAACGCATCCGCGAATTTTCATCCATCCCTATCATAATTCTCACAGCGAAGGGGGAAGAGCGCGATCGCGTGCGAGGGCTCGATGCAGGTGCCGATGATTACATCATCAAACCCTTTTCGGCGCAGGAGCTGCTCGCCCGAGTCCGCGCCGTGTTGAGGAGAGCCGAGCGTGAAACCGTTGAAGGGTTCCATGAACCTCTTTTCAAGCACGACGGACTAGAGTTGGACCTTGCGCGCGCACAGGTCAATGTAGATGGGGAAGAAGTCGCCCTCACCGCTACTGAATATCGTCTGCTTCAAACACTGGCCAACAACACTGGCCGAGTGCTCAGCCCGGAAGATCTACTGATGTCAGTCTGGGGAGACGAATACAAAGATGACAAGGAAATCCTTTGGGTTTGCCTCAGCCGGCTTCGCCAAAAGATCGAACCCGATCCCAAGAACCCGATACATATCATCACCAAACAAGGGATTGGTTACATGATGCCCTCAGTTGAATAGCACAAGACCCCACGGGTAGCGCTGGAATGCCGACACCTTCATTGCTCGTTATAGAGCCTGATCGTAAGACCTCCGTCTTTATCCACCATATGCTCACGCAAGCGGGCTATGAAGTTCAGGTGGTTCCAACGGGTAAGGAAGGGTTAATTGCAGCGTGGAGCGATTCGCCTGACATCATTGTCACCGAATTAGATCTCCCAGATATCGATTTTGTTGAACTCATCCAGAAGTTTAAAAAAGATCAACGCACGAGCCGGACCACCCTAATCGGCTTTACCCATCTTAGCACGCCCGAAACCACCGTCGCCGGCATAGATGCAGGCCTAGATCACATCATCATCAAACAAACGGACGCTGTGGAAGTTCTGATTAGCTACCTGACGGAAGGACAGCGAGTTGATACGACTGAGCAAACCGCCCCGGTAACTTCCCATCTCGCTCAAGTGATCGCCTTCTTGGGGGCGAAAGGTGGGGTAGGGACATCTTCGGTTTGCGTGAATATCGCCCACCTCATCTCACAAGCTGTCGGGCCAGGCAAGACCGTTGTTCTCGACCTCGTCCTACCGATTGGGTCCTTATGCGAAATCACCGGAATGATGGGGCCACCGGATGTCGTCGACCTGACGGAACTAGAACCAAGCCTACTCACCCATGAATATCTGCGCGAGAACCTCCTAACTCCACAGGGGTGGGACACAAAGTTTATACCGGGAGCCAGCAGCCCGGACCAGGCAGAGAGATTGAACGCGGACCGACTTGCACCGCTTCTCCAATCGCTCCGCTCCACGTACGAATACGTAATTGTTGACCTGGGGCGCAATCTTTCGCCTCTAGCTCGATTGGTGATGAGCGTAGCCCAGGATCTTATACTTGTCCTCATACCCGATGAAGAATGTGTTAACAATGCACATGCGATCGCGGATTATCTAGACAACCACGGCATCCAGACCGATCGACTGCAGTACATCTCTAACCGCCCACTGCCAACTGAAGGATTAACCCAGAGGACTCTGGCAGATCGCATGAACGTGGAGATGCTGGCAGCGATACCAAACATCGGTACACAGTTCACGCTGATAAACTCCCTCCATGCTCCTTTGCAATTGCGCTTCCCTGACGAACGAGCCAATCTCATTCTCAAAGACGCAGCTTCCCGCCTGCTCCAGTGATCAACCGGGATAGCCAATATCAGCTTATGCCCGGTTCTGGAAGCTGCATCTGATCATTAGCTGTTCCATTCCCCATAGGATCACCTACAATTTAATTTACCAATAATGAGCCGATCATCTACTAGGTTTTCTAGCGAATACACGCCAGGTGATTAAAGTCCTTATTGCTTTGAGCCAAACCTCAATGCCCTCCTGGTCTCTGGCGTGTGGGTCTAAAGTGTGGACATTTGCTATAATCCCCTCAATCCGCAATCGGGAGCAGCATCATGACGGATCAACAAACCCGAATTTTACGCGCCAAAATGCTGGGCGCTCTGATGCGTGAGAAACGCCTGGAAACCGGGATGAGCTTGAAAGATATGGCGAAGCTGATCGGCAGGACGACCAGCACACTCTCTTCGTATGAGCATGGTCGAAAGTCTATCTCCTTGCCAGAACTTGAACTCTTTGCGTTCCATCTAGATACCCCTCTGCGCTACTTTCTCTCACCAACCGCTGCTGATGTAGGAGAAGATTACACGTTCGACCCGACCATTATGGTCTCACTGCGGCAGCGGATGATCGGTGCAATGTTGCGCAAACGAAGACTCGAGCTGGGGATGTCGATTCGGGAACTTTCTGCGACAGTCGATATGCCACCTAGCCGAGTGAGTAATTATGAACGTGGTTTACGCCCTATTCCCATCCCCGATCTAGAAAGCCTGGTTAATGCCATCCAGCAACCCGTGGATGCGCTGATCGACCACGAGGGGCCGATCGGCAACTGGCATATGACCCAGCAGGCGTTCGAACGCTTCTGCGAACTTCCTGCGGATCTACGCGCCTTCTTCAGTACTCCTGAAAACGAGCCCTATCTCGAGATGGCAGAGCGGCTGTCAAAGCTTGACCTGTACGCCTTGCAAAGAGTCGCTCAGGCGTTTGATGATCTAATCCAATGAAGCAAGGTTCGGATTCGCCCGAGAAACTCTCCCAGGACGCGCTCGACGCCTATCAACTCGGAGCGTATGAGGATGCCGTCCAAGGCTTTCAGGCTGCAAAGCGAGACTTCCTCAATCGCAGAGACGAAATAAGTGCAGCAGAAGCCGCCAACAACCTCTCCGTTGTCCTGCTCAAGATGGACCGGACGCACGAGGCCTTAAACGCTGTGAAGGGGACCCCTGAAATCTTCCAGCGCGCCGGCAATAGCCAGATGGAAGCGATGGCACTGGGCAACCTGGCTGCAGCACTTGAAGCCACCGGAGAGGTCAAGCAAGCGGAGGAATGTTATATCCAGGCCCTCACGCGCCTAGAGGAGAGCGACGATCAAGAAACACGATCCTATATCCTTCAAGCGCTCTCAAGGCTCCAATTACGCGGCGGCAAACCTTTTGATGCCCTGAACAGCATGCAAGGAGCGCTCGATTCGCAGCCGCGCCTTAGTTGGCGCGACCGTATCCTTCGCAGACTCTTTGACATACCCGCACGACTCCTCGGTCGAGGATCCTAATCCATCCCCCAGAGAGTTTGGACTCGATGCAATCGCAATCATCATGGACAGTCCGGCAGACGCGGTCTAGCGATCAAAGCTTAATCTCTTCCCTATTGACAAACGCATCTCACAAGCACATCCACTTCGACTGGTTGAACGTTCTAGACCTGTTAGATGAAGAGCCCTTTCTCATTGCCCTCAACAAAGATAGACCTGTTGCCTGCCTTGCTTGCCAGCCTGACCCCCCACAGGTCGCCTGGATACGCCTCTTCGCCGTATTGAAAGACGTTCCTAAATACCCAGTGTGGGACCGACTCTGGAAGGCGGCTGCGGAGGACGCTGTAAAGCTCGGCGCATCACAGGCGGTAGCACTCGCCACACAGGATTGGTTCATTCCCTTCCTCAAAGAATTCGGCTTTATAGAGACGAACAAGGTGATCTTTTTCAAGTGGGGTGGAGACCCGCTTCCAAATATCCAGGAGCCTGGGTTTAAGCTTAGAAAGATGGCCTCGGAAGATATCCCCGCAGTCGCTCTCGTAGACCAGAGCGCTTTCGATCCCGTCTGGGCTCTTTCCCCGCGATCCCTCCGCACCGCCTACCGTCTCTCCTCATTGGCAACGGTCATATTAAAAGGAGACAAGATTGTCGCCTATCAAATGAGCACATCATCCGCATTGGGTGCCCATATCGCCCGCCTGGCCGTTCACCCTGACCTGCAGGGAATGGGATGTGGGAAAACTCTCATCGCCAACGTTCTACATGGTTTTTCTCAGCGCAGGATAGAGCAAGTGACCGTGAATACACAAGAGGATAACCTCCGCAGCCAGCAGCTCTATCGCTCCCTCGGTTTTCTACCCACAGGCCAGCGTTTCTCTCTCCTCGAAACCAAACTACCTTAGCTCAGTTATCTGGGTGGCATTTCTCTGCTGAATTTATTTTGAACATTTGGGTCATTGTCTCGAGTCGACTTAATCCTGTCTACATCGCTTCTTTATAATGTGAAGTCAAGAAGTTCTGCTTCCGGCCAAAGGCGCAGCTTGCGCCTTGATGTCTGCGCATATGAACAAAGAGATAGACCAATGAAGAGGTTATGAATCGCTTTAACTTTTTCTTCCCTCTAAATCCCCCAAAAGGGGGCTGTGGGGGACTTCTCATCCCGAGCTTATCGAGGGACCACTCCCCTCGCGAAGCACTCATGGCTCCTACGGAGTGCTACGCGAAGCGCAGTGTGGAGCACACCCCCCGGATCACCTTGATTTCATTTCGAGGGCGCTTTTCTTCCAGTGAGGCGCAATGCAGAGCAAATTGGACAGAGACCGGCTTTGGAACTCGGGCGTATATGGATTGACTACCCAGCCATTCGGAAGGGGGTACGGGGGACGATGAAATGGTCCCCTGCAGCCCCCAAGGG
>DAOUTT010000088.1 GCA_030668545.1 Anaerolineales bacterium
CACACCCCCAAGGCTATGAGGGTTAGAAGGGCTAGATGACCTGTGAAACGCAGGATAGGGTCGCGTAACGTGACCACGCATATTTTCGCCCATAACTCGATGCGATTCCGTGCTCGATTCGGAAGCGAGTCTTTACCACTGGCGTTCGTTGCCTGTTCCTGCAATTTCTCCGCCTTCCCTTGATCCCTCGCGCGCATCATATCAAGCGTGTTGTGGACCGTCAAGCATCAACTGCATACATCCTAAGGAAGAACATACCACGGGTTGACAAATCCATCCTGAAAACGAGTTTCAAAATGCAGGTGTGGTCCCGTCGAATTGCCAGTGGAACCGGCCAACCCGATACTCTGCCCCTGGTTCACACTCTGCCCACACCCCACACCGACCTGGCTCAAGTGGGCATATACGGTTTGCCAACCGTTCCCGTGATCAATCATGACCATATTGCCATAGCCAACCGTTGACCAGCCAGCGAAAACGACGACCCCGCCGTCTGCAGCCCATATTCCCGCTCCCATCCCCGCAGCGATGTCGATCGCCAGGTGACCGGACCAATAATCGTTACCAGAGATGTAATGGTTTGCCGCCGGCCAGATGAAACCGCCGGTTCCGACAACGCCAGTATAAGGTCCGGCACAGCCACCGGGTCCATATGCTGCGCCGACACCCGCCTGGCCACGAGCGATTGTCGGGACAAACCACTGCTTAAAAGCTCGCTGGCCTTCGGGGACGATCAACCAGGTCCCAGGCATAATCTGCGGATCGACGAAGCTGATGTGATTTCCCGGATATTCGATAATCTCCCGCGGCTCAACACCGAATAAGCCAGCGACATGATCGAGATCATCCCCGTCCTGCCATTCATAATAGGTCCCATCGACCGGCAGAATATTCAACTCCTGGCCAGGTTTTAGAAGGTGAGGGTCGTCATTTAATACCTCAAAATTACCCCACAACAGCGTCTCCGGTTCGATGGCAAACTTCGCCGAAATACCGAAGACCGAATCGCCCGGCTGAACTGTGTAGTGAAGCACATCGACGCGTGGCCGACTAGGCTTCGATGTGTATAAGTTCGCCGCCCGGGAGAGCATCTTCGTTTCAACATCAGGATCGTAAACAGGGAGAGAGGAAAGATCTGTGAGATCTCCAGAAGAGACACGTTCGCCAGATGATACCGGTGAATCGCTAGCTTGGCTGCGCGATCGAATATTCAATCCGATCACCCAGCCGACTGCGATTATGCACAGCGCGCCAATGATGAAAGGCGCTATGGTCCACAGCTGCTGTCGCCAGTCTTGTGGTGGGTATGGGTTATTGATCTTCGGAGAGTGATTCAAGAAACTCGAGGTTGTTTTCGGTTTGTGTGATGCGGTGCAAGAGCGCTTCCGTGGCTGTTGTGAGATCCATTCCAGCTCCGATCGGCGGTTCTATCATTTGAGCGAACATCCGCCGCATCAGCCATACACGCCGCGTGAGATCTGGCCCAAGTAATAGTTCCTCACGACGAGTCGAGGAGCGATCGATATCAAAAGCGGGGAAGACTCGTCTCTCTTGCAGCTTGCGTGAGAGGTGAAGTTCCATATTCCCTGTTCCCTTAAATTCCTCATAAATAACATCATCCATGCGTGAGCCCGTGTCGACAATAGTTGTGGCGATGATTGTAAGTGACCCACCTTCCTCAATATTCCGCGCTGCTCCGAAGAATCGCTTCGGCGGGTAGAGGGCAGCGGGATCGATACCGCCCGAGAGTGTCCTGCCTGAGGGCGTCACCATCAGGTTATATGCTCTCGTGAGGCGCGTTATCGAATCGAGAAGAATGGCGACATCCTTCCCGCACTCCACCAAACGCTTGGCTCTTTCCAGTGCCATTTCTGCCGCACGGACATGTGAAGTAACCGGTTCATCAAACGTAGAGGCAATCACTTCTGCATCGACCGAACGATCCATATCGGTCACTTCTTCCGGCCGCTCGCCAATGAGCGCAACCATGAGGTGAACCCCAGGATACTTCAGGGAAATCGCATTGGCGATTTGCTTTAATACCGTCGTTTTCCCGGCCTTCGGGGGGGAAACAATTAACCCGCGCTGCCCTTTGCCAATAGGACAGATCAAATTGATCAACCGTGTCGCGAGCGTGAAGCGATCCGTCTCGAGATCAAAACGTTCCTCCGGGAAGATCGGCGTAAGATCGTTAAACCTGGGCCGATCTTTCGCATCTTCCGGATCCATTCCATTTATTGATTCAACGCGGAGCAACCCAAAGTATTTCTCTGTATCTTTCGGAGGACGGATTTGGCCTATGATCATATCCCCTGTTCGCAATTTAAAGCGCCTCATCTGGGATTGCGAGACATAAATATCGTTGCGACCCGGGAGATAGTGATCTGCGCGCAGGAACCCCATTCCCTCGTTCATGATTTCCAACACACCGCCGCGCAGCTCCAGTCCTCTACGTTCCGCATCCGACTGCATAATCCGGAGAATCAAGTCCTCTTTTTTCATGCGGGATGCGCCGCTCACATCATACTCTTTCGACAAATCCCTCAGGTCGGACAGAGTCATTCCTTCAAGTTGCCCAATATTCATTAATGTTCTCCCAATGGAAAATTCCGCATATTGCTTCTATCGATTAGTGTTCGAGAGTAATAAGTAGGTAATCACATATAGTGATAAATATTCGAGGATAGCTCAAATGTTATTCTGGTCAGAATTGATTGAAGGGGGTGCTGCCCTGAGACAACAAGTCTTCTTGAACGCAGGCATTATAGCACGCGGAAAGGACGGAAGCAAGCAGGGCTCTATTCCCATTCACAACCCACGCTCCTAATGTTTCCCCGCCCTCACCAATAAGACCCAAAACGAATCGTTCCGAAAATTATCCATTTTGCGCTTCTTAAGATTTTGAGCCTAATGTTTAACTCTGGTGGTTATCCTTTACGCCGTTTTTCTCATGCTGTGACACCTAATGGTCCGCGGCGGGGTCACCCGATACGATCATACTGAATCTCGCTTACCGTCATCAGTTTGTCCCAACGGTGTGTTGCGATGATTTCACGTACGGTCCCGGTTATCCCTCTCATTACGATGCTGTGTGTTCGCGCGCCGGCACCGAAGTAGTTCACGCCATCCACCAACTCGCCGTCGGTGATCCCCGTGACGGCAAAGAAGATGTCATCCGTTGCGACGAGATCATCGATCCTGAGTACTTTATCCAAATCGTAGCCTAGATCCTTCGCCGCTTTCATTTCCGCTTCATTTCTAGGATACAACCTCCCCTGGATTTCACCGCCCATGCATTTCAACGCGCAGGCGGCAAGGACACCTTCGGGAGTCCCACCAACCCCGATTAATATATCGATGCCCGAGCCCTGTTGTGCGGCTAATATTGCGCCGGCGACATCACCGTCGGTAATTAACCGGATTCGAGCGCCCGTCTCGCGAACGCGCTGGATCAGTTCCTCATGGCGCGGGCGTTCGAGAATAACCACTGTCAGGTCATCCACATCAGCGCCTTTTTCACGAGCGATCGCATTTAAATTCACCTCGATAGGCGCGTCAATATCAATATGCCCCTTCCCCAGTCGACCAACCGCTATCTTATGCATGTAAACAATCGGTCCAGGATTGAACATCGAACCGCTCTCGGCCAGGGCGACGGTCGCGACGGAACCCTGTCTCCCCTGGGCGAGAAGACGCGTGCCTTCAACCGGGTCCACAGCGATATCCAACACAGGTCCGTCCCCTGTACCAAGTCTCTCGCCGTTGAAAAGCATCGGCGCTTCATCTTTCTCGCCCTCGCCAATGACGATAACTCCATCGATATCGATTGAATTTAACACCAGGCGCATCGCATCCACTGCCGCCTGGTCCCCATCCTCTTTCTCCCCTCGACCCATCCACCGTCCGGCTGCGAGCGCTGCTGCCTCCGTGACGCGGGCGAGATCTAACGCGAGATTATGTGATGGTTTTGTTTTCATTCAAGCACTCTCCGAGTTTGTGGCTCACATTGCAGCAGTTATTACAATCGCCAGAAAGTAACCTATTACGGCTGACCAAAGCCAGGTATCGATTCTATCCAGAGCCCCACCGTGACCAGGGAGCAATGTCCCTGTATCCTTCTCGCCGATTTGACGTTTGAGCATACTTATGCCGAGATCACCAATCGGCGCTACCGTGCTAATTACCCCTCCGACGATCGCACCCGACATCGCGTTTATACCCGCCAGGGGTCCAGCCCCTATTCGCCAAAGCAAACCCATGCCCGCTCCACAAAATATCCCCATTCCAATACCTGCAAGGTAGCCCTCCCAGGTTTTCTTGGGACTCACGCGGGGGGCGAGCTTATGACGACCAAATCGGCGTCCGAAAAGGAGGGCTGCTGAATCCGCAATCCAAACCGACATCAGGGACAATAAGAACCACCAAAGGCCGTCGGGCATGCGGCGGACCGATATAAGGAAGGCTCCAATCCACCCGACATAAAGTATCCCGGTGAGGGTCAGGGCAAAGTCCGTACCTGATTTAGGTGCTCCTCGCTCGAAGTCGATCACATGCCAGGTCAAGGCGACAAAAATGATGCCTGCGAGAAGAATAGTATCAATCCCAAATCCAAAATAGATGCGGGCAAGTACAGTGGCGATAACACTAATGATTAATAAGGGTATTGCTGGACGGTAACCGCCAGCATAAAAAAGGCTGCCGAATTCGTATGCAGCCATTGCCAGAATGCCCATGATGCTGACTGCGTACAACCAACTACCGTCGGCAATAATCCACGCAATCAGCGGGAAGAGCAGGAGAGCAATTGCGCTTCGCTCACGCAGCATGTTTACCTTGGTGATGCCTTATCTGAGATGCGCCCGTAGCGACGTTCACGCTGTGCGTAGACATGCAGCGCCTCGAGTAATTCTTCGGGATCGAAATCAGGCCAATAGGTTTTGGTGACATACCACTCTGAGTATGCACCTTGCCAGATGAGGAAATTACTCACCCGCATCTCACCTGACGTCCGAATGATCAAATCTGGATCGGGTGATTCGGACGTGAAGAGGTAGCGGCCGACAGTGGATTCGGTGATTTCCTCAAGTTGAATATCGTCCGCGATCATCTCCTTGATAGCACAAACAATCTCGTCCCGACCGCCATAGTTCCATGCCACGTTGAGAATCAACCTGTCGTTTTTCTCTGTTATTTTAATGGCCTGCTTGACCTTAGCTTGAAGCTCCGGTTTCAGCTGTTCAAGACGTCCGATGTGGCGCAATTGAACGCCATTTTCATTGAGCAATTTCAGTTCTCTATCGATTACATCCTCGAGAATATTTATCAATCCCTTCACTTCTGCCGGAGGGCGTTTCCAGTTCTCCGTCGAGAAAGCGTAGATAGTAAGATACTTGATTCCGTATTCCACGGCGGCTTCAATGATGCGGCGCAGGTTATCAACACCAGCTCGGTGTCCTGCCATGCGCGGCAATCCGCGCGCGCGCGCCCAACGACCGTTGCCATCCATAATGATGGCAACGTGCTCAGGGATTTTCTCTGGAAGTTTAATCTCAGATTCGTTTGTCATAGGTTGCGTGAAGTTTTGATCAACCTTCAAGGACCTCAGTTTCTTTGCGTTCCCCGATTTCATTGATCTGGTCAATGTGTTGATCTGTTAGCTTCTGGAGATCGTCCTCTCCGCGCTTTAGTTCGTTCTCCGAAATCATCTTCTCGCGCTCGAACTCGCGCATGTCATTCTGTGTATCCCGGCGCACATTCCGTACTGCTACGCGGCCTTCCTCCGCTCGATTCTTAACAACACGAACGAGTTCATGACGGCGTTCTTCAGTCAACGGGGGGATACTCAAGCGGATGAGCTTACCATCGTTATTGGGATTGAGACCCAGATCGGAAGACATAATCGCGCGTTCAATATCTTTAATACTGGCCGGGTCGAAAGGACGGATTGTGAGAAGTCTCGGTTCAGGAGCAGATATTGTTGCGAGCTGCATTAACGGCGTTGGGTTACCGTAGTATTCAACAGATAGACGATCGACAAGAGCGGGGGAGGCGCGGCCTGTTCGGATCGAGGCGAGATCATCCTCAAAGGAACTGATCGCTCCTTTCATGCGGGTTTGAGCCTCTGCGAGCGCATCCTTTACCATAGATACTCTCCTTTTTTCGACCTTCCCTTAAGTGTGGGTTCCTTATAAGGATAGCTCAATTTCGGTTTTTATGTGAAGGGATAACGTTCATAAATCCCAAAGAGCGTGTATACCCGTGGCTTGGGAGAAGAACTCTCTTCCCAGCTCTTGCCACCAAGCATTATCCCCGAAATAAGTACCAGGGACAACGTATACATTTTGGGAATTTACTTATCTGAGATTTCAGTACCAACCGGCTCGCCTAGAACAGCTCTCGTGAGGCTGTCGGACTGCCACATATCCAAAACCAGTATAGGGAGTTTGTTGTCCATGCAAAGGGAGATCGCCGTGCTGTCCATAACTTCTAAACGACGGCTGAGCGCGTCGATATACGTGAGATGGTCAAAGCGTCTTGCGTCTGGTTTTTTCTGCGGATCGGCATCGTAGACACCATCGACTTTCGTAGCTTTTATCACGATGTCGGCTTCAATTTCCATCGCTCGCAAGGCCGCTGCAGTATCGGTGGAGAAATACGGATTTCCAGTCCCTCCGCCGAGGATCACTATTCGGTCCTTTTCCAGGTGCCTAATTGCGCGACGGCGTATATAGGGTTCCGCCACGGCGCGCATTTCTATAGCCGACATCACTCTCGTAACCGATCCGCCACGCTCGAGCGCGTCCATAAGCGCAAGAGAGTTCATCACGGTCCCGAGCATTCCCATGTAATCAGCTGTGGCCCGTTCCATGCCACGCTCGATACCCTCCAGACCGCGCCAGAGGTTCCCCGCACCTATAACAATAGCAATTTGGACACCAAGTATGCGAACCTCTTCTACCCGCGCAGCTACTTTCTCTGCCTTTTGTGGGTCTATGCCAATACCACCATTTCCCGCCAGAACTTCACCGCCGAGTTTGAGTAGGATTCGTTGGTACACAGGATCAGCCATTTTATTCCCTCATAAATTCCTGGGTAATTATCGCCTTAAGCAATCGGGCCAACAAATTGTTGGCCCGATTATTTACGCTAGCTCCTCGCCGATTTCCCATCGTTTAAACCGTCGTAAGGTGACGTTCTCCCCCGTGCTCATGATTACGTCATTTATTAAATCGGTTACAGTCTTGGAATCATCCCGAATGTATTCTTGACGCATGAGGCATGTTTCATCGAGGAATTTAGTTAGCCTGCCTTCGATGATCCGATCAATGACCTTCTCAGGCTTTCCCTCACCCAAAGCACGTTTGTGTGCGATCTCCCGCTCAGCTTTGATGACTTCTTCCGGGACATCTTCTTCATGTACCCACTGCGGAGCAGAGGCCGCAATCTGAAGGGCGATCTCGTGGGCAAATTCACGAAAGCCATCCGTGCGGGCGACAAAGTCCGTCTCGCAGTTGACCTCCACCATTACCCCCACCCTGCCATCTCCGTGGCTGTACAGCTCAAGCCTCCCGTTGCGAGTCTCGCGATTAGCGCGCTTCTTTGCATCGGCCAATCCTTGTTCACGCAAAAGGACGGTCGCCTTCTCCATATCACCGTTGGTCTCTTCTAGAGCTTTCTTACAATCGAGAACGCCAGCACCTGTTTTTTCACGCAGAGCTTTTACGTCTTCCGCTGCGATGCTCATTCTTCTGTTTTCTCCTCGTCCTCGGTGGCCTCGGCTTCAATTACTTCAGGCTCTTCAGCCGCTTCGGATTCTTCCGTCACTTTAGATTCTTCTGTCGTTTCAGGCTCTTCCGTTGCTTCAGG
>DAOUTT010000056.1 GCA_030668545.1 Anaerolineales bacterium
AAGGGAAGATGTTGAAAAAGGTTATCGCAATCACGTTTTTTATGGCCATCATCGTTGGCGCATGCGCCCCCGCTGGGCCGGATACGATTAAGATCGGCGTGAATGCTCCCATCACCGGAGACATTCCGAAAGTCGGCGAGGGGACCAAGTTCGCAGCCGAGATGTGGCTTGAATCAATCGGCGGTGAGCTCGAGATCGGCGGAAAGACATACGCAGTCGAGCTGGTCATCGAGGACAACGAGGCCAAGGGCGAATCGGCCGCGGCGGTCAACCAGAAGTTGACCACACAGGACGAAGTACTTGTGATCGTTGGACCTCAATCCTCCAAACAAGCTGTCCCGGCAGGCGGCGTCGCTAACGACAATGAAACCCCGATGGTCAGCCCGTGGTCAACCAACCCCGCCACCACGCTCGACCGACCCTGGGTCTTCCGCACACCATTCCTTGACCCATTCCAGGGACCGGTTATCGCCAACTTTGCCACTGAGGAATTCGGCTTCACCAAGGCAGCCGTTCTCTACGATGTTGCTAGTGACTACCCCAAAGGTTTGGCGGATAACTTCCAGTCCGGTTGGGAGGACATCCACGGTGCAGGCTCCGTCGTCGCCTTCGAGAGCTTCACCACCGGCGACACAGACTTCAGCGCTCAGATCACTAAGATTATGAATTCCGATGCAGAATTCATCTTCTCGCCACAGTACTACAATGAGGTGGCGTTGATCGTCCAGCAGGCGCATGAGCTCGGCTTCACCGCACCCATTGTGGGCAGCGACAGCTGGGGTTCGGCTGAACTTGTAAACCTCTGTGGTGAAGACTGCTATGGATTGTTCTTCAGCACACACTACGCCGCCGACGGCGCGACTGGCGCCACCAAAGACTTCATCGACGCCTACAACACCAAGCATGGTTACGTGCCGGATGACGTCGGCGCCCTGACATGGGACACCTTCCTCATCATCCAGAAGGCGATGGAAGATTGCGGTGAAATCACCGGCGACATGGCAGTAGACCGCGCTTGCGTGCGCGATGCACTGGCCCAGATCAAGAACTTCGATGGCATCACCGGTGAGATGACCTTCACCGAACAGGGGGACCCCATCAAGTGCGCGGTGATTGTCAAGATCAGTGATGAAGGTACGTTTAAGTTCTATGATCAAGCCTGCCCGTAGAACCTAAGCTCGAAATAACGCACCCGTCGATGGCAGGCTTGAGAACAACACATTGAAGTGCGTTACGTTATGGGTGGGTCAGGGGCAGGAAGCCCTGACCCACCTCTTCAATAAAGTAAGGAGCGTATTCGATGCAGTTTTTCCTTCAAAACATCGTTAACGCCCTGCAGTTGGGCAGTTTCTACGCCTTAATCGCCCTGGGTTATTCCATGGTTTACGGCGTCCTGATGTTATTCAACTTTGCCCACGGCGATGTCTTTATGGTCGGAGGTTATATTGGCTTCTTCGTCGCCGCCGGCCTCCTGGCCCTGGCCAACACCGGCATCCTCCCACTGGCTGACAACGTCATGCTTGGCCTTGTCCTGGTTCTCACCCTTTTTATCACGATGATCTTGACCTCGCTCGTAGGGATGCTTATAGAGCGAATTGGCTACCGACCCTTACGCGGCGCGCCGCGTGCTTCTGCTGCAATCACCGGCCTTATGATCGGCATCATCCTCGAGACCGGCAACCTGGCCATACTCGGCCCGACGCGCCTGAGTTTCCCGGCACTCATAGAGAGCACAACTTATGTCATAGCAGGCGTGTTTGTGACCAACAAGAAGATGATCATCGTATTGGTCTCCTTATTGCTCACGCTGGCGCTGCACCAATTCGTGCGCCGCACAAAATGGGGGATGGCGATGAGGGCGATGGCCTTCGACTTTGTCGTCGTGCCGTTAATGGGAATCTCGATCAACAATATCGCGCTGCTAACTTTCGGCCTGGGTTCGGCTCTCGCCGCGGCTGCCGGCATCTTGTTCGGCGTCGCCTATCCGGTGCTTGACCCTTACATGGGCATTTTATTTGGTTGGAAGGCCTTCGTAGCTGCGATCCTCGGCGGCAGGGGCTCGATCTTGGGCGCCAGCCTGGCGGGATTCATGCTCGGGTTCATCGAGATCTTCGTAGCGGCGATCTTCCCCTCAACGATGCGGGACCTGATCGCCTTTTCGATCATCCTGCTCATTCTGACCTTCCGGCCTCACGGCTTCTTCGGCGAACCTTACAGCGCCCAATTACGCCTGTGATTGTTTAATAACACTGTCCAACGAGAATTTGAGGGAACGCAATGGAACTCAACGTTGAATATGAAGAAGGGAATAGGAGTCGATTCCGAAACCTTCTACACAAGTTATGGGAACCTTATAAGCATGTCCCGCTCTTAGGCTTATTGCTCGCGGCGTTAGTCGCGGTGCTGCTGGAGATGCTCGTCGGGCAGCCGCTCGCACGGTTGCTGGGGATGTCCAAGGCTCCCGCACTCTTCGGCGTGATTGTGGTTCTCAAGACACCTATACTGATCCCAAGCGTGCTGCTTTATATACTCTTGATCTATGCGCTACCCATCGCCATCACAGCCCGCCTTACAGCCAAACTCACGAATTTCATCGCCGCGAAGCTGTTCAATACGTCAAGCGGCCTCTCGATCCTCATACACATCGCCTTCTTATATGCTATCCTGCATCTCTGGACCAGCATCAGCGACTATCGTCTACTTATTGTAAAACTCACATTGATCTCGATCATCATCACGCTCAGCCTGAACGTCATTAACGGGTATATGGGGGAATTTTCCTGCTCCCATCCGGGCTTCATCGCCCTGGGTGCGTACACGGCCTCGGTTTTCACAATCGTACTCTTTGTTTCTGAGAACCAATTTGGGGAAGCGGTCCTTCCGCCAGAATGGGGACCCTTCCTCTTCCCGATTGGTTTGGTCCTGGGCGGAATAGCCGCCGCAATCGGCGCGCTTCTCGTCGCCATCCCCTCCTTCCGGACCCGCGGGGATTATCTGGCGATTATCTCTCTGGCTTTCATGTTCATCGTGGTGAGCCTCTTCAACAATCTTGAGATCGTGGGCGGTCCGCGCGGTTTGAGCAATCAACCCGATTACGCCAATCTGGCGACGATCTTTGTTTGGACAATGTTATCCATCTGGATCATCAATAATTTCGTCCGCTCCACGATCGGGAAAGCCCTTAATGCCGTCCGCGACGGCGAACTGGCTGCGAGCGCCATGACCGTTGACACACGCAAGACGAAAATGGTGGCTTTCCTCTTCGCCGCGTTCTGGGCCGGAGTAGCAGGCGGCCTCTTTGCACACGTCATCCGCTATATCAACCCTGGAACATTCGGCATCCGCAAGCTGGCGGAGGTCCTGGCGATGGTTTACCTCGGCGGCTTGAACTCCGTCGCCGGATCGGTTGTCGGTGCGGTTGGATTCAATATGCTCAGCGAGGCGCTACGTCCGCTGGAGATCCTGAAGTGGATCGTCATACCAGTCATGCTCATCCTGCTCATGATCTACCGACCTACAGGATTGATCTCCTTCACCGAACTCGATCCGATAGCGCTCGTCAAGCCAAAATCGATGACAGAAGGGGAGGCCGACAATGCCACTTCTTGAAGTCAAACAAATGACCCACTTCTTCGGGGGGCTGCGAGCTGTCCACGACTACAACTTGCAGGTAGAGCCAAACCAGATACGCGGCCTGATCGGTCCCAACGGTGCGGGCAAGACTACGATCTTCAATCTCATCACCGGGGTTTATGACCCAACCGAGGGTGATATCGTACTCGAGAACGATACAATCAAAGGTTTGCAGCCATTTCAGATCGCTTCACTCGGCCTGGGAAGGACCTTCCAGAACCTGCGCTTATGGCGTCATATGACAGTGTTGGAGCACGTGAAAATGGCTCGCTACTCCAAGATCACCTACGGGCTCAGCGGCGCGTTCTTCGATACGCCCAAGCGCCAGAAAGAAGAGCACGAAATCGAGCAATTAGCTTATGATCTCCTGGACTTGGTTGGGATTCGCCACCTGGCAGGACAAGTAGTCACGAATCTGCCATACGGCGCTCAGCGCCGGGTCGAGATGGCGCGGGCACTCGCCACGGAGCCAAAAATCCTCTTCTTAGACGAGCCGACCGCGGGCATGAATCCAGAGGAGTTGGTCCAGATGATGGAGATCATCCGCCGCGTCCACCAAGAAATTGGCCTGGCGATCTTCCTCATTGAACACAGAATGAGGGTGGTTATGGAACTCTGTCAGATTATTCAGACGCTTGTCTTCGGTGAAGTCATCGCCGAGGGAACGCCGGAGGAGATTCAATCTAACCCGAAAGTCATCGACGCCTACCTGGGCAAGGAGGTGGAGGTCTGATGCTTCTCTCGGTTGAAAACCTGGCTGTCTCGTACGGCAACATTAAGGCTCTGCACGGCATCAGCTTTGAAGTTGACGAGGGTGAAATCGTCAGCATCATCGGCGCCAATGGCGCCGGGAAGAGCACCACGTTGTGGGCCATATCCCGACTGGTGGATGCGGAAGAGGGCACCTCGATGACCTTCGCTGGAAAGAACCTGCTCGACTTCCCTCCGCAAAAGGTCGTAAGCGAGCTAGGTATATCGCATGCACCTGAAGGTCGCAGGCTCTTCGACAACCTGACCGTGAAAGAGAACCTGCACCTGGCAACCTTCGCCCGCAAGGACGGTCCAGAAATCAAAAGGGATCTCGATCGGGTCTTCTCAATCTTTCCGCGCCTCGAGGAAAGAATCGATCAGAAGGCCGGTACGTTAAGCGGTGGAGAACAGCAGATGCTGGCTGTCGGCCGAGCACTGATGAGCGCCCGTAGAATGATGCTGCTCGACGAGCCCTCCATGGGACTCGCACCGTTGCTCATGAAGGACGTCTTCGATGCGCTGAGGGAAATCAACAAGGAAGGCACAACCATCCTCCTCGTTGAACAGAACGCCCGCATGGCGCTTAAATTTTCTCAACGCGGTTACGTGCTGGAAAGTGGATCCGTTGTATTGGAAGGGAAATCCAGCGATCTGCTGGAGGATCCGGAAGTGAAGAAAGCATATCTCGGCGGGTAAGTTGACGCGGTTGAATAGTTTAATAAATAAGAGGCCGACTGCATGTCGACCTCTTCACATAAAGACCCATCGTTGAAGAACTCCCTGTGCACCAATGATTACGAATAAAGACGGGGAACGCGTTTCAGAATCCCACTTGTGACCTCGTAGTTTATCGTCCCCCAGCGATCGGCCACGTCTTCTGCGCTGATCCGCTCCCCCTCCTGTGAGCCGATGATCACAACCTCTTCTCCTTGCTGGGCATTCGGGAGCGTGTCGAGTTGGACCATGATTTGATCCATCGTCACCCGACCGACGACCGGAACCCGCTTTCCTCCTATAAGAACTTCATTCCCCTCCACACGCCGGAAACCGTCCGCATAACCGACCGGGACTGTCCCGATCCTCTCCTCAGACGACGTTGTGTAAATGTACCCATAACTGATCCCCCGCCCGGGCGGGAGCACCTTGACCTGTGAGAGATGGGATTTCCACGTAAGCGCCGGCCGCACTACTCCCGGCAGCCTACAGACGCTTGAGGGGTGCAGCCCGTACATCGCGATTCCCACCCGTACGAGGTCATACCACGCTTCCGGTCTGCGCAGCGCAGCGGCCGAGTTCGCACAGTGCACCAACGGAGGGCGAAGACCCGATGATTCCCAACTAGATACGATCTCGCTAAATATCCGCAGCTGTGAATCTGTACTGGCCGGATCCGACTCGTCCGCCTTCGCAAAATGGGTGAATACACCTTCGAGATGCACAGATGGTATACGCCCTGCTTCCTGAGCCAATCGTGTTGCCTCCTCCGGCTTTACACCCAAGCGGCTCATCCCGGTGTCAATCTTCAGATGGACGTTCGCCCGACCACCGACCTTCTCCGCAGCTCGGGAAATATCGGCAAGCTGCGCTTCACTCCAGAAAGTCAACGAGACATCAGCCGTAATTAACGCATCCATTCGCGCCGGCGGAGTCGAGCCCAGTAGAAAGATCGGCTCGCCGATGCCTGCCGCTCGCAATTCGAGCGCCTCCCCCGCACGGGCGACGCCTAACCAACTCGCTCCCGCTTTGCACGCTGTTTTAGCGATCTGTATCGCCCCATGACCGTAGGCTTCAGCCTTAACGACCGCCATAAATTGCCTGCCCGTGCTCTGCAAGAAGTAGTGGACGTTCTCCTCGATCGCCCCGAGATCGACTTCGACCCAGGTGGAATAGTTGTCTTTAGAATTCATGGCGCTGAGTATAAAGGCGGCATCCAGAGATGACAACTTATCGATGGCATGGGTATAATCGAGCGCTATGAGACTGAAAATGGAACGCTTCCTGAAGGCCGCTGATATTCTCTCCCTCATACCCTATCACCTTGATGGATGATTTCAGCTTCCACCTGACGGCACAGGATGGCCGCGGACGAGCGGGAACCCTCCAAACACCGCACGGTGAGTTGCTCACGCCCGTCTTCGCGCCGGTGGGTACCCAGGCGACGGTCAAGGCATTAACACCGCGTCAAATCGAGGCGGCAGGCGCAACGCTCGTCCTGGCGAATACTTACCATCTTTTCCTGCGTCCGGGCGCGGAGATGATCGCCTCTCTTGGGGGACTGCACACATTCATGGGCTGGCAGAAGCCGATCCTCACAGATTCCGGCGGCTTTCAGGTCTTTTCGCTAGCCAAACAACGCGAGATCGATGCAGATGGGGTTACATTTAAATCCCATCTCGATGGAACAACCCTTCGCTTCACACCAGAGAGCGTCATTGCCATCCAGGAACAACTCGGCGCGGACATCATCATGGCCTTCGATGAATGCCCTGCCCCGTACGACCGCGGCGAGAATGAGGCCGCCCTCGTCCGGACCCACGCGTGGGCGGAACGCTGCCTGGCAGCGAAGAAGCGGGACGATCAAGCACTTTTCGGAATCTTGCAGGGCGGTGCGTTCTCCGATTTACGCGCACAGTCCGCGCAATTCATCGCCAGTCTCGAATTCCCGGGTATCGCCATCGGGGGTCTTTCTGTCGGCGAAACAAAAGCGGAGATGAAGGCAATGCTCGAAGTCGTCGATGATGTGCTGCCTGCGGATCGACCGAGGTACCTGATGGGCGTCGGCAGCCCGGAGGATCTCGTGGAAGCCGTGCAGCGCGGGGTAGATCTCTTCGATTGTGTTCTGCCAACACGGATGGCACGCAACCACAGCGCACTGACCCGACGCGGACGGATGAACATGCGCAAAGCGCAGTACGCCGATGATGAACGACCACTGGACCCGGAATGCTCCTGCTACACCTGTTCGACCTTCACCCGGGCCTACATCCGCCATCTATGCAATGCAGGGGAAATGCTCGCCGCCACGCTGCTCTCCATCCACAACATCTATATGCTCACCGCTCTCACCGCCGATCTCAGGAATTCGATCATCGCTGGCAATCTGGAGAATTTTGCGGCTGAATTCCGTGCTCATTTCAACAAACACCGACAAGACGTGGAGTGATCGATGACACCTTTTCAAGCCTTCGTACTCGGGATCGTGCAAGGAGTAACCGAATTCCTCCCCATCTCTTCCAGTGGTCACCTGGTGCTCGTACCCTGGCTTCTCAACTGGCAGTTCGACCCCACAACTGCATTCATCTTCGACGTCCTGATTCAGTGGGGGACTACGCTAGCTGTCATTCTCTACTTCCGGCGAGAACTCCTGAGTATGGTAACTGCTGCCCTGCGCGGAATTCTTCAGCGACGACCGTTCGAGGAACCCGATGCCCGCCTGGCGTGGTTGATCCTCCTGGGCAGCCTCCCCGCCGCAGTCCTGGGGCTTTTACTCAAGCCAGTCGTCGAGAAGACATTCGACAGCCCGCTCGCAGTCTCACTCTTTCTCTTGGTTACAGCAGCCATCCTCTTCGTCAGCGAACGTCTCCACCGTACCGATAAGCCCATGAAGGAATTAAACTGGGTAGATTCCCTGTGGATCGGCCTTGCGCAGACCCTGGCGCTTTTCCCGGGGATTTCACGCTCCGGATCCACGATCGCAGGCGGTTTACTGCGCTCTCTGACGCGGGAAGATGCAGCCCGTTTCTCTTTCCTCTTGTCGATCCCAGCTATGCTCGGCGCGGGTCTTATTGCTCTGCTGGATCTGGCAGCCATCCCAGACCCGGGGTCGCAGCTACTCAACCTATTCATTGGATTTACAACTTCGGCGCTCGTAGGCTTTGCCTCTATCCATTGGCTCCTTTCCTACCTTCGACGCCGCCCGCTTAATGTCTTCGCTATCTACTGTACAATCGTCGGTTTGGGAGGTTTGATCATCTATGCGTTTAGGGGTTAATCTCATCCTGCTCGTGATTGCTACGAGTTTCCTGGGCGCATGCGCGCCGGCGGCAACGCCTGCTCCAACACCAGTGGTCCAGCAGGTTATCATCACACCCGCCTATGCAGATCTCGTGAAAACCTGGTTCGATGGATACCTTCAGGTCAACCCGGATGTATTTATCTCGCTGGTGAACCAGCCGCCTGAAGCAGCTCTCGCATCTCTGGAGGATGGAAGCGGTGATGTCCTTATCGGGGGTCTTACGCCGCCGGCAGGGTGGTTCGCCACACCCTTAAGTGAGGATGGTATTGTGGTAGTTGTACATCCCGATCTTGGCGTGCGCGACCTGAGCATTGACGAACTAGCTGCGATCTTCACCGGTCGTATGAGCAGCTGGGATTCCCTTGCAGACACCGATCTTCCGATCCAACCGGTAATCTCGCTCCCTGGCGATGAAGTCCGAGCCGCATTCCAGTCGACCGTGATGAACGGGCAACGCTTTACAAACAACGCCCTGCTCGGTCCCACGCCGGCTGCTGTCCTGCAACTTGTTGATGAAAATGAAGGGGCAGTTGGTTTTCTGCCCTATTCAGCTATTGGTGAAAAGGTCCGCCCGATCCGTGTCGAGGGGACCCTCCCCGGAAAGGCAACCATCCGCGATGGTCGCTATCCTCTTCCCATAACGATCCTGGCGATCGCGCCGCAGGAGCCGAGTGGAGACGTCCGTTCCTGGCTGGTATGGATCCAATCAGAACTTCAACCTGCTCCTTGAGCTATTGCTTCATAAGAATAGAGGACTACTACGGCAACGGTCTTAAGGGGAGGGGGAGCCATTCGTTTCCAGAGAGGGCGCCCTCGTGAGCAGCATCATAGGGATTTCTCGGTCGCTGTTTCACAGCTCTCTCGAAATGACATTTGGCAGACAAGAGTCGATTTCAAGGTAAAAACCACTTATAGAATCTCCCCCGTGACGAAAGGATTGCTCCTGCGCTCCTTGCCGACTGTCGTGGGTGGACCATGTCCGGTGAACAAGCGGGTCTCATCCGGAAGGACAAGGATCTCCTCGCGGATGCTCTGCAGCAATGTATTCCAATCCCCCCCCTGTAGATCTGTTCGCCCGACACTGCCCGAGAAGATAAGATCACCGCAGAAGACCGCCCCAAGCCCCTCGGATACAAAAATCACATGACCGAGAGAATGACCGGGGGT
>DAOUTT010000048.1 GCA_030668545.1 Anaerolineales bacterium
AGATCGTTGACGCCGAAGGGACGAGGGTGCTTGTTAAAGCTGCAGAAGAGGCCGGAGTTGAACGTTTCATCTATCAGAGCACGTTAGGAGCAGACCCCGCCTCGGCGTATCCTCAAATTCGGGCTAAGGCAATTGCAGAAAACCACATCCGTAATTCGAGTTTACCTTACACGATCTTACGTTCGGCGGTCCTCTTTGGCCCCGATGACTGCTTTTTAACCTCATTGGCGATGCTCATGGCTGGATCGCCATTGTTCTTCCCCATTCCGGGCGATGGATCTACAGTTCTGCAGCCTTTATGGGTTGAAGATCTCGCCACTTGCATTTGCTGGAGTTTAGACGAGGAGGAGACAAAGGGTGGCACATTCGAACTCGGCGGCCCTGAGTACTTTACGCTTCGCCAGATCGTTACAATGGTGATGCGTGCAGCAAGTATCACCCGCATCATTATTCCAACACGCCCGCCGTATTTACGAGGGGGCGCCTGGTTGATGGAGAGAACTCTGCGCTATTCTCCGATCTCGACAAATTTGCTTGATTATCTTGCGGTGAACCGGACGACCGATTTGGATACCTTGCCACGATTATTCGGCCTTGCACCAACGCGAATGGAGGATCGTCTAGATCACCTCCGTGAGAAGAATTGGGGCTGGGAACTGCTGAGACGGCAGTTTTCTGAGAGGTGAAGTAGAGAGATGAAAAACGGGATTGAGATACGCTTATTATTCTTGTACGAAGAAATGGTGCAAGCGGAAGATTTACAGCGAATCGTATGGTCGGGAAGTGAGACTGATATTGTGCCTGCCCATCTTTCAATGGCAATCAGTCACAACGGTGGCGTCATGTTGGGGGCGTTTGATCAAGGCAAATTGGTTGGCTATCTGATGGGATTTCTGGGCACTGATGCGGAGAGCCCGGATCGCATAGCGATGACTTGCTTGAAGCATTGTTCGCACCAGGTAGGCGTGCATCCTGCGTACCGAGATCGCGGTATCGGTTTTGCGTTGAAGCGGGCTCAACGGGAAGAGGTTCTCAAGCAGGGAATTCGCCTGGTTACATGGACGTACGACCCGCTGCTCTCTCGAAACGCGCATTTGAATATTCGACGGCTTGGTGCCGTATGTGATACATACCTCCAGTGTGCCTACGGAGAGATGCGCGATGCATTGAACACAGGCGTAGAATCTGATCGATTTCAGGTGGATTGGTGGGTAACATCTCCCCGTGTTTCCTCTCGTTTTGAAAAGGCGCGAAAGCCGCTCAACATGGCACGCTATCTCAAAGCTGGCGCGGAGAAAGTGAACCCTTCGATCCTGGATGATGCAGGTCGCCTGGTCCCGGGCGAAGCAATCTATGCTCCCGAAGGGGTAATCGCATTAGTTGAGATTCCACCTGATTTTCAGGCACTGAAGCAACTCGACCTAGGTGTCGCCAAGCGTTGGCGGGAGCACTCGCGGGACGTCTTCATATCCTTGTTTGCCGCAGGTTATCTTGTTACTGATTTCCTGTTCCTCAAGGGTGAGGAACCGCCTCGATCCTACTATGTGCTCACGCATGGAGAAGGGAAGTTAGGTTAATGAGAATCGAACGCATCGAGTTACATCACGTCAAAATGAGATTAAAGAACACCTTCATCACATCCTTTGGGGAAGAGCTCGACCGAGAATGTCTGCTCGTGAGAGTTTTCTCAGAAGGTCTAGACGGGTGGGGTGAATGTGTCGCAACCCGTGTGCCCGGATTTTCTTATGAGACTGTGGAAACTGCCTGGCATATCCTGCGGGATTTTTTCATCCCGGCCATCCTCAATAGACAGATTTCACACCCACGTGAGCTAAAGCAGCATTTACAGGCTTACAAAGGGCATCCACTCGCTCGTGCTGGGCTTGAAATGGCATTGTGGGACATACGAGGCAAGCTTGATGGGAAATGCCTTAGAGAGCTTTTTGGAGGAGAGAAGTATAGCGTACCCGTAGGCGTATCGGTTGGGATCCAGAAGAACCCGGAGGCGATGATCGCGAAGGTTGGAGAGTATCTGCAGCTCGGGTATGGCAGGATCAAAATTAAGATTAAACCCGGTGCAGACCTGGAGGTTGTATATGCAGTCCGGGATCGTTACCCTGATATCAATCTCCAGGTCGACGCGAACGCGGCGTATGCGTTAAGTGATGCCCCGCTTTTCAAGGATCTCGACCCATTGGCTTTGTCCATGATCGAGCAACCTTTAGCAGAGGATGATCTGATCGATCATGCTGAGCTTCAAAAGCAAATCAATACCCCCTTATGCCTGGACGAGTCAATTCGTAATCAGCGCCATGCGGGTCAGGCACTCGCCCTCGAAGCATGCCGGGTGATCAACATCAAATCCGGTCGCGTTGGTGGGTTAACAGAGGCGATCGAAATTCATGATCGTTGTGTCAGGGAAGGGGTGCCTGTTTGGTGTGGAGGCATGTTGGAGACGGGAATTGGCCGGGCAGCGAATCTTGCGCTTGCCTCACTTCCCGGATTTACGCTTCCAGGCGACATCTCAGCAAGTGACCGTTACTACGACCCTGATATCGCTGAGCCGCGCTTCACGCTCAATTCGGACAGCACGATAGATGTACCCGATAAGCCCGGGTTGGGCGTGGATGTTCTCGACGAGGAGATGGAGCGGGTGACCGTGAAGGTGGATGTGCTTACGTAGAGGATGTGCGTGGAGAATCCAGACATAGAATGGGGGAGAAACGCCACATAAAATTTTGATGAGCAAGATTACAAATAATAGGAACACGGTAGGGCAATGCTTACCCACAGCCGACTGGACATATGCCCTCTATGTAGAGACGCAGCATGCTGCGTCTCTACTTTGCTTCCGGTCGCAGGCGCAGCCTGCGCTATGAGGTACGCGCGTTAAACCTCCCGCAGGATAGAAAAACCTGCGGGAGGTTAGGCGTGCAGGTGCGTGATGGCTGTGGGCTGACACACGGGTCAGCCCCTACGGTTTACTTATGTTCTGGGTACCGTAAATCCGCGAGGTCACCCACACAATTTGAAGGAGAACCAATTAAAAAGTTGTTGGGAACAGGTTCATGATCCAATCGATCGAAGCTGCGCCGGCGTAGGCGAAAAGAAGCATTTTTAGCATTTTCCCGATCCAGGTCCAAAGAAGGAAAGAACCGATCGGCATTTTAAGCGTCCCGGCGGCAACGCCGGCGAGATCGAAGAAGGGATTGGGAATGAAAGCCAGAATCAGGATAAGCAGGGGGCCATGCTTGGTTGTCCATGCCTCCAGCTTTTTGTAGATCTGGCTATCATCGACGACCCCCTGTCCACTGAAGCCAACTAAGTACCCCGTGATTTCACCGATTGCAGCGCCTGTGCCTGCTGCAAGCGCAACCCAAAACGGGTTGAACACAGCACCAAACGCAAAAGATAATGCGATCGCGGGTGCGGGAATGATGATCGTGGCGTTCGCAAGCAGCGATAGCAAGAAGATGCTTGGGTATCCATAACCTGCAAGATATTCAATCTTATCTTGTATGGAGAAGATGAAGACTGTGATCGCAATTGCGGTGACAAATGCTAAGATGCGAACGGCGTGAAGTTTCCACCCCGAAAGCCCCCCAGATTGCTTCACTTCTCTTCAATAAGGATAGTTTTGATGGCAACCGAGGGCGCCTGGGCTTGGGCTGGATCGCGCGCTGGGATTGCCATTAGGACATCAAGGCCTCCCGTCACGCGACCGAAGACAGAGTGTTTGCCATCCAGGTGAGGCGTCGCCACATGGGTGATGAAGAATTGAGAGCCGTTCGTGTTAGGACCAGCGTTGGCCATTGAGAGCACACCGGGTCCGTCATGTCCCAACTCAGGGTGGAATTCGTCTGCAAAGGAATATCCTGGCCCACCGCGTCCAGTCCCGGTCGGGTCGCCGCCTTGAACCATGAAATTCTCAATAACTCTGTGAAAAACAACACCGTCGTAGAAACCTTCTCGCGCGAGGAATACGAAGTTATTAACTGTTTTCGGTGTCTTATCGGCGAAGAGTTGAAGGACGATATCGCCGCCAGCGGTCTGTATCGTCGCTGAATAGGATTTTTGTGGATCGATGCCCATCGCTGGTGGGGATGAATAAGATTTTTCGGTCATGAGGTCTCCTTTGTCGGTAGGTTTAGTTGGAGGTTAAGAGCGCTTCTATTCTGGCGACGACCATGTCCATCGCCACAGTGTTCAAGCCGCCCTCGGGTATAATAACATCGGCATGGCGTTTCGAAGGTTCTACGAATTCTAGGTGCATGGGACGGACGGTTGTCTGATATTGAAGAATGACAGATTCGGCCGACCGGCCCCGTTCATCAATGTCTCGCTTAAGCCGTCGGATGAAGCGGATATCGGGCGGCGTGTCGACGAAGATTTTTACATCGAATAGGTCTCGCAGCTTCGCTTCGGCAAAGATCAAAATCCCTTCCACAAGGATCACCGCTTGAGGGGCGAGATGCGTTGTCTCCTCCGTACGCGAATGAGATGTGAAATCGTAGATCGGTATCTCGACCGACTCACTGCGCTGCAGGGCTTGAACATGTTCAACCAGCAGATCCGACTCCAGCGAATCGGGGTGGTCGAAGTTGATCACGTCGCGCTGTGCTCGTGGAAGAGTGTTTAAATTCTTGTAGTAAGCATCATGGGGGATGAAGGCGATGTGTTCTGTTCCGACGCGATTGAGGATGACGTTCGCGACCGTTGTCTTGCCTGATCCAGTTCCACCAGCGATGCCGATAACGATCGGATTGATTTTATCTTCCATAGAACCATTATACGCGAAGCGCCCTCTGAATGAAACTCGCTTGGTATCAGAGCGCCGAAAATCCCTTGACGATCGTTCGCTCCTTTGGGTTTGAATAAACGCCTTGGCGACTTCCAGGAAGAGGGTAGGAATCAAAAGAGCCAGCGCCGGGATTCGAACCCGGGACCTGTCGCTTACGAAGCGACCGCTCTGCCGACTGAGCTACGCTGGCTTGCTATGCTTAGTAGTGTAAATTCTCAGGAAAAACCTGGACGCCAATGCGGCGGGATTATACCAGCCGCAGCGAAGGCTTGGCAAGAAGGTCTGCTTGTTGGATAATGAACCTATGCGCGTGGCGATGCTTTCATATCACACATGTCCTCATGCAACCCTGGGTGGTAAAGACACCGGAGGGATGAATGTTTACGTCCGGGACCTGACCCGAGAATTGGGCCGCCGAGGGGTCGGCGTGGATGTTTTTACTCGTTCCCAGGATGAGCATGTTCCCCAAGTTCTCCATGATTTAGGTTATGGCAACCGCATCGTCCACATCCGTGCAGGCCCGGAAGTCCCCATGGCCAGAACAGAATTGGTCGAGTATCTCCCCTTATTCATGGAAGGGATCCTTCAATTTTCGCAAGCGAAAAGACTGACATATAATCTCATCCATTCACATTACTGGCTCTCCGGGCTTGCGGCGCTGGATTTGCGCGATCTCTGGTCGGCGCCCGTTATCCAGATGTTTCACACACTGGCTGTCATGAAAAATCGAGTAGCCCGCAGCGAGCAGGATGCAGAATCGACAGTTCGTGTGGATGCAGAAAAACGCTTGCTGCGCGAGGTCGACCGCGTCGTCGCTGCCACACAAGCCGAGGTCGCCCAAATTCAATGGCTATACAAAATTGGGACTGAGAAAGTGGTCGTAATCCCACCTGGTGTGGATACGAGTCATTTCTACCCTATAGCGAAGGATGAAGCGAAAGAGTTCGCAGGTATCCCTCAGGATAAGCGAGTCATCCTCTTCGTTGGTCGTATTGAATCTCTGAAAGGCATCGATACATTGCTGCGCGCGATTGCGCAGCTCGTTGAAAAGGGTGTTTTTCGGAACATCCCCTTCGGGCTTCTGGTGATCGGAGGAGACGCGGACATAAGTGCAGCGGATTCCAACGGGGAGATGGTCAGACTGCAGGAAATTTGTGATTCTTTGGGTCTGGGTGAAGTCGTCTCCTTCTTGGGCAAGTGCGACCAGGATATCCTGCAATATTATTACTCCGCTGCTGAGATTGTCGTCGTTCCGTCTCATTATGAGTCATTTGGTCTGGTAGCGTTAGAGGCCATGGCTTGTGGGACGCCTGTTGTGGCCTCAGAAACAGGAGGCTTGGCATTCCTGATTCGAGACGGTGAGACAGGTTTCCATGTCCCTGCCGGGGATGTTGATGCGCTCGCTGATAGACTGACTCGGCTATTTCAGGATGACGTTCTGCTCACCCGCCTGGGAGGCCAGGCAGCAGCCTATGCTAAGGGATACGACTGGGCTCAGATCACAGACCAAATTCTCGATCTTTACGGGACTCTGTTGCCAAGATCCGCATAGAAACCTGCATGCAGCAGCTTCGTCTCTTCAGTGATGATGGATCTGATTGAGCCCGGAAGAAGGCTCACAAAATAGTGAAACACAGCTTACAATAGTAAGCCGTGTAGAATATATCGAAACAACAAATCACGATTGAGAACAGGAATTGGCATGGAAGAGCGAGTGTTACAGAATTATCTCATTGATATGGACGGGGTGCTCGTGAGCGGACAGAAGCTGATTCCAGGTGCGAGCGACTTTATTCACGCTCTGCAGGATAACGACCTAGGATACCTTGTCCTGACAAATAACTCGATTTATACACCACCTGATCTCTCTCATCGTCTCCAGGTGATGGGGTTAGACATCCCCAGTGAGAAAATCTTCACCTCGGCAATGGCAACGGCTCAGTTTCTTGACTCCCAGCACCCACAGGGGAAGGCATTTGTGATCGGTGAGAGTGGTCTCACAGACGCAATCTATTCAATTGGGTATGTAACTACAGACATCACACCAGATTATGTTGTCCTCGGTGAGACGCTGAGCTACAATATGGTTTCGATCACACGCGCGGTCCAATTGGTCGCGGAGGGCGCCCGGTTTATCGCCACCAATCCTGATCCATCCGGACCATCAGAGAGCGGGATCGTGCCAGCGACAGGAGCGTTAGCGGCACTGATCGAGAAAGCAACCGGCGTACACCCTATGTTCATCGGTAAACCTAACCCCTTTATGATGCGGGCTGCTTTGAACTTCCTTGGAGCACATACTGAAAATACTGTGATGATCGGGGATCGGATGGAAACGGATATCATCGCTGGTGTTGAAAGTGGTCTGGAAACGATCCTGGTGCTCACCGGCATCGCTTCTCGGGACGACCTTGGTCGATATCCTTACCGGCCATCGCGAGTTGTAGAATCCTTGAGTGAAATAAGGATATGAGGCTCTGTCGGCGATGAACGCTCTTGTTTGCATTTTGCGGAGGTATTAATTATGTTACCGTATATTGTCATCATACTGGCGGTGGTTTACTTCGTTATGAAGGGTACGGGGTTCCTGGACGAATTTTCAAAGTCACGGCGTACGCAGGATGATCCTGAAGACCAACAGGGGTGGCGCTTGTTAGATCGAATGCGCAATGATCCTGAGATGAATCGCCGCCTGGAAATCTTCAAGGAATTTCTTGGTGACAACAATGAAGATGAAGATGAAGATGAGTGAATGGTTCACTTGTTTTTTCCCATCGAACGAATTTGAAACATTTCCCCTGTAATCTGAATTGAAAATCTAACGGTGTAGTGTCTTGCTAGATACCATAGGTGGCCTGGCGGCGCTGGGAACATCCATCCTTTGGGCTGCCGGATCCACATTTTTCACGTTCGCCAGTAGGGAGTTGGGCTCGGTAACTGTAAACCGAGTCCGGCTTTTGCTAGCGACGATTTTCCTCGCCATTACTCATTTAGCTATTAATGGAGCGCTGATTCCGGTAAATGTTGAACCGGAGACGTGGTTTTGGTTTGTGCTATCGGGGGTCATTGGGTTGGTCCTTGGGGACGCTTTCCTTTTCCAAGCGTTTGTGTGGATTGGTCCCCGGCTCTCGATGCTGCTCATGAGTCTAGCCCCCGTTATCAGCGTGATCTTCTCGTGGATATTCCTTGCCGAACGGCTAACACTATTACAAGTCCTGGGAATAGGGATAACTGTTTTGGGGGTCTCAACGGTTATCCTTGATCGCGGGAAACTCAACCAGGCGAATGGACAGAATCGAAATTATCTTAAAGGGCTGCTTTTCGGGCTCGGTGGAGCGGTAGGTCAGGCGCTAGGGCTGATCACTTCAAAAGTTGGGTTGAATGCAGGGGTATCCCCACTGTCTGGCAACTTGATCAGGATATTCAGCGCGGCCGTGATCATGTGGGTTATTGCCCTCTTAATGAATCAAGCTAAGGTGACCATAGACAGCGTATGGCAATCAGGCCGAGCGCGCAGCTTCCTCTTAATGGGCACCCTGGCAGGACCATTTCTTGGTGTCTGGCTTTCACTGGTTGCCATTCAACACACACCTGTTGCTGTTGCCACCACATTGATGAGTCTGGCGCCGATTATTCTGCTCCCTGTAGGGAAGATCGTCTTCAAGGAGAGCATTGGATGGCGAGCTATCGTCGGAACGGTAGTCGCTGTCAGCGGTGTGGCGATGTTATTCTTGGTTTGAAATAAGGAGAGGGATCAAAGGGGGATGCGAGCTAACCCCTCGTAGTTTATTCGAGACCGGGATCGCAAGCGCTCAAAGTGCCGTCAGCATCGATGTAGGGGCGAACATTACGCATAATCTCGACTTCACCCTCTACCATGATGCATGTGCCAGATTTGAATTCGGGGTAGGTTCGGGTGTAGTCGATGATCTCAAAAGTGCCCATTTCTTCGGTGAAGATGACAACGTAGGGAATTTCACCCGATTGGAACCACCGTTTGATCACCCCATATGCGCATAGGGTTTCACCCTCGGAATCAAGCGAAATCTCATCCCATCTCACGCAACCCACGTCATCAGGTTCGGGGGTTATCGTAGGTTCCGGGGAAGGACTCCCCTCTGACCGTGTTGCCAGGACAGACGCAATCGTTGGCGCAATGGTTGGGGCACTGGTTGAGATTGGCGTTCCTTCACGGAAAGCGAAGAGCGAAGACAAATCAAGGCGTCTAAAAGCGATGACCGCGATTGCAGTGATCGCAATGATACCGGCAGAGATGAGAGCCCAGCGGATGATAAGGGCTCTTGGAAAAGATCGTTGCTCTTGGTCATCTTCAGGGGTTTCTTGATCAGAACTGGGGAGGAGATCCGCAAGTGGATCAAAATCCCTGTCTGAATCGAGGCGGCGGTCATGGAGAACTGCTAATCCCTCCTCGCTCTCAACAGGCATGGGTGGTATTTTTACCTTATCTTGAGGGGCTCTCGTAAAAGTTGCATCGCCAACGTCTTCATCCTCGAGAAAATCCTCTTCAGCGCTTTCTGGGTCTTTCTCCATGCTCGGTTTCAAACGCGCCAGGAGGCTTACGGAGGCTTCGCTCTCTCCAATATCAACGCTGAACGGCTGCTCTGTTGAAAGTTCCCTACCGCAAAGTGGGCAGCGGTCGATGCCGCGTTCGACCCATTCGGCGCAGAACGGGCACTTGTGCAAGCTCGTAAGCCAGAGAGGGGGGTCTATGTCGCGCCGGCAGAAGCGGCAGAACACCGCCTCATCTTGAATCTCTTTGTTGCAATGTGGACAACTACGCATGGATATTGTCCTAAAAAGTTTATACGGCAATTGTAATCCTTCGAACGAATAGCGCAATGTCTCCTAGGTGCTATTAACCCCACACAGGTCCTCAAGGCGTCTACATCTTGAAGAAAATGAACTGTTCATAATGGGATTGGGCAGGGGCATTTTGCAGCCGTCGATGCTGAGGATAAAATCCTTATTGGTGGCCATGACCCATGCTCATTTTGTCGTGATCTCCAACCATCGAATCTGTGTCACAGTTCACTCTTGTGAGACCCTGGTTTCTTGTATGATGCTGACGTATTATGAATAAGACCAAGTCAGCAAGGTTGACGAGACAGATGAATACGAAGACATCGGGGAAAGAAGGTGTAAATGTGTTCATGAAACGCTCGACAAAGG
>DAOUTT010000145.1 GCA_030668545.1 Anaerolineales bacterium
ACACAGCGAACAGAATCGTCTTTCTCGGCAGTAGCTAATGCTGCCAATAACGTATCAACCATGGGTAGGTCGAAGGCGTTAACCTTCGGGCGATCCAACTTAATGGTCAGCACACCGCCGTCCTGCTCAGCGTAGATACCCATTGTCGTCATGAGTTCTCTCCTTTTGTGCAATTCCCTGGAATAACGCTGTGAAATGTGACTTAAGTAAAAAAACCGGGCGCTGGTGCGCCCGGCCATTTTCTTACAGAGAAAGACCAAAATCTAAATCATCATCCAATTCATCCACATCATCGTCGATGTCACCGAAATCGAAACCGAATTCAATTTCAATTTCATCTTCCTGTAGACGAATCCAGAGCATAAGGACATGCCCTTCCGGGGTCTCTAACCAACGTACAGCGACGATGGGAGCTTCCTGGGTGAGACCATCCTGTGAGCGGAATTCGAGAAAGATAGATTGTCGCTGCCGCCAAGCGCGATAGCAACGCTCGACCAGCGTAGGTCCGTTCGCGGCTCTTACACGGCAGAACGCCACTCTTGAAGGGATTGGGCCCTCGGTTAAACCAAACAGCCAGGTATCACTGACTAGCTCAAAAGTCGGTGGTGGTCCTTCGATGATCGTGATTTTCTCGGGCTCAGGCATGGTTTCCTCACCACCCGCAGCTCTGCAGGCGGCGGTATCTTACCATAGATTCTACCCGCTTTTCTTGGACATTGCTCGTTGAAAATTCGCGGGGCGCCGCGTGGCCTTTAATCGATATCCATGAACGACGTTTGTGTTCTTCTCAAGCTCCTTTAACGATTCTTTCAACTGGCGCGGGGCGCTCCCGTCGAAAAAGAACCTTCTCCTGGCCAACCCGTGCACGAAAGTTTCCTGCCAGACGACACGTCAAAGGGATGAACTATAAAATCGACAACAAACAACCTAAACATACACATCACATTAGGTTCAAAACCATGACTCTTTCAAACACACTTGTCCGTGGGGGCAATCGCGCGCTCGACTTCTTCCTGCGAGTAAATCCCGGAGAGATCCTCAACACTGGAGCTCCCATCGAGGAATCTAAGGACCCTGCCGGGGCGATGATGAGGGCAAGTAAATTATTGCTGGCCGATGCCGTCAACCCGGATACGGGGTTGGTCGACTACCGCGGTTTGCGTGCCAGCGATGCCTACGCTCGGTTCCGCGGGATCGCCCGCCAGCTCTCGACGTATGAAACAAGCGGCCTGGGCCATGGTCCTGCCCTGATGGCTTTCTGGATGAATCTCTACAACGCGCTAATTATCGATGCGGTTATTCACTTCGGCATTCAGGGTTCCATTATGAATCGTCCGGGAATCTTCCGCCAGGCCGCCTACAATGTGGGCGGAATGCGGTTCTCCGCTGACGAGATCGAGCACGGCATCCTGCGGCGGAACCGCCCTAACCCTGTTGTGCATATACGCACATTCACAACAGACGACCCCCGTCTATCCTTGATGGTGGATCACCTTGACCCGCGAATCCATTTCAGTCTTGTTTGCGGCGCCCGTTCCTGCCCTCCAATCGCGTTTTACGATCACGAACACCTGGACCGGCAGCTCGATCAAGCCGCGGCCGCATTCATTAACGGTGGTGGGGTAGATTATAGTGCGGAGACGAATACGCTCCGGCTCTCAAAGATCTTCCAATGGTATCTCGCCGACTTCGGTGGGCTGCCCGCTGTCTTTGAGTTGATCCAACGCTATGTTAATGACCAGGAAGTACGAAACGTCCTCGAAAACAGAGATTTCCAGGTCCGCTATATGAAGTACGATTGGAAGGTGAATTCGAGCGTATAACCCACCACGAAATCCGCAGTTATATAAACAAAAACAGGACATATTCAGTCTATGCCCCGTTTTAATAAAGGTGAATTCAGATTAACTTTTACGCGGAATTCTCGTGAATGGATGATGATGAGCGAAAACCGACATACCCCGCCGCACACGCCCAAAGCCATTTAGGAGAAATACAGGCAATCTGCCCCTCTCAAATGAGATCGCGTACGAACAGGCGCCCTTATGCGGTGTTTTCTTAGCCTTGCTCACCATCCTCCAGATGAGCGTCTTCTTTACGAACCGATGTCCGAACAGCCGCGCAGTGAGGACAAAAAGGTCTATCGCATAGCAGCGCCCGCGGATCCTCGTGAATCCAACCCACGGCGGCGTTGACCAGATCTCGGACCGGGACTACCTCCAGCCTCAATCCACCATATTCAGCAGCGTGTGAGATCCCCTCGAGTCGGCTCCGGATAGCATCGAAGCCATCAGTGCAGCCCGGCATATTCCTACACTCAACAACCCCTTTTTCCGTTAGCGCCCAACGGATGAAGCCTCTGCGCCCTGCAAGTCTTTCAGCCCTGTGCAAACTTACATTCGAGCGGTGGTCTGTGTCAATCAACAACACATCACCGTCGAATTCTGCCAACCATCCGATCGGCGCAAATGGCTCATCGATCGTCTGGCTTTGCAGCGCCTCCTCGAGATTAACGGCTACGAACGAGAGAACGGGGTGATTGGAACGCTGCGCCTGCGGATGGCCGCGCATGACCTCTGATACCTGCCCCTGCTCGGTGTCGACTGGTAATTCCGAATGGTAAATCTCGGCCTCTTGATTCCTGTCTGTCTCCGAACCATACTCGAGTGCGTTGTCGGGCGGCCCAAATGGCGGGATGATGGTCGTGCGCTCTGTGAACGCCGGCATCATCACCGCTTCACAAGTCGCCGCCAGAGCGCCAACGATCGTCTCTGCTCCCCCAGACACCTTTGTTGGAGAAGAGAGGCTGCTATGAGCGATTACCCGACTGTGGGAGTCGAGCCCGCTCTTTTTCAAAGCTTGGACAAACTGTCGATACGTGAGCATAGAGCCTCAGATGACCGGAAATCTGCAATCTTTAACAAGAACCGAGGTTTCAGAAGCGTTTACTCAGCTCCGTTTATAAGGGCCTTGTGCCGGTTCGCCTATTTTCCCTTCCACTCCGCTTCGCGTTTCTCCACGAAGGCCTGCATGCCTTCCTTCTGGTCTTCCGTGCTGAATAGGAAATAGAAACTTCGGCGCTCATCCGCCATACCACCAGCAAGGAAAGATTCGAAAGCCTGGTTAACCATTTCCTTTCCCATACGCACGGCTAAAGGTGCCCGTTTGGCGATCTCATCTGCCAGCCTGAGCGCCTCTTCGAGATAAATCTCCTCGGGGACGACGCGGTTCACCAACCCATATCTACAGGCTTCCTCGGCATTCAGGTGTCGATTATTGAGGACCATCTCCATCGCCAGCGCTTTTCCTACCGCACGAGTAAGCCGTTGGGTACCGCCTGCGCCAGGGATCACGCCAATATTGATCTCTGGTTGGCCAAACTTAGCCGTCTCCGAAGCGATGATCATATCGCAGGCCATGGCCAGTTCGTTCCCGCCCCCCAAACACCATCCCGAAACAGCGGCGATGATCGGCTTCTTCACTTCGCGGATTAAATCCCAGCGCTCGATAGGCTCGGATTGAAGTATCTCTGCAGCAGTAGCGTCGGCCATCTCTTTGATATCAGCCCCCGCGGCGAAGGCGCGCGAATCGCCGGTAATGACAATTGCGCCAATCTGGGAATCAGCATCGAAAACCCTGAGCGCTTGTCCCAATTCGGACATAACGGTGCCGTTAAGCGCATTTAGCGCCTTCGGCCGGTCGATTCGAATCAGCCCCACACGATCGTGGATTTCCGTCTTGATACTTTTATAGGACATACATAACCTCCGCTATTTCATCGACTGCGAATTCAGAGTCTAACAATCGATGATTAGTACCGCTGCTCCTACATCGCCTACCATTCAGTAGGTTGGGGTATTAATTTCTATTGGCTATTTCTTCCCCGCAAAAAAGCTTGTGGGCAGCCCAGACCATCACCGTCAACGCAGGCGCGCTCGCAGCTTGACGATATGCGCTGTGTGATCCCGGCGATGCCAAAGACTCCGCCGCAGAACTTTCCGTGCCGACCACGTTTCGCCCGCCAGGGTCACGGCACCCCCGCGTTTTTGAAGCTCCGGCAACGTTACGAGCATATGAGCATGTACTTGGCGCAGAAAGAGTTTGGCATCCTCGGGAATCCCCGCACGCGGGAACGCCAAACCGAGACGATCTAAATACCACCACTCGGATTTGGCGACATGCTCCAGAACTCCCTCAATTGACCACTGCTCACCCGGTAAAACCTTATTTGCATCCTCAGGCTCGATGTCCCCCACTGAAGCGAGTAAATCTTCGTACGTTGTCTCGAGCAGGAGCTTGAACTCGCTGATCTCAGCGCCAATGAGAGGTGGGCGGTCAGCGGCGAAGAAAGCATTCACCATATGGCCGTCTTCGAATTCCCAGGCTCGAATCACTTCTGATACGATCATCGGCGACGAGAGGCCCGTTACGTGAATTCCATGTTTTTTGCACCAATCGAGATAGTTGTCGACTGCCGCCGGTATCGCCTGTATTGCCGTCTCGCGTTTTTCATTGCTGGCGAAACATCCGGGTAGATCGGGGACATGTGCAATCCATAGACTCTGGTTTTCTTCTGCACAGACAATGTAAGCCATCTCCAGCCCTCCTTCCGCTTCGATGTGGGAATAGCATCGGCTCCTATTATGAAAAGCTATATCCCCGAGAACATCAAGGATACGCTTTATGGATTCATGCCTGATGTTCAATCATCATCTACGGCGCCGCAGCCGCTAATTACTACTATTATACGTCGACAGAACCGCGCCCGCGCTACGCCTCTTGTGCAGCTTTGTAATCCACGACCTTTTCCTTGTGGGACCATGGGAGATGAATCATGGCTAACCCGGGAGCGGCTTCTCGGCGATGAACATTCCAGTCTCCTTGTGGATCCGAATGACACCCTCTTCATTAAGCTGCCGGCCAAGGAATACCCGTATACCCTGCAGCCCTTTCGCGTTTGTAGCCAACTCCTCCGACGATAACCCGGATTGAATATAATCCATGACCGGCTCAACTTCGGTTACCTCAAGCGAATCATCAAACCTTACACACGAGACCCGTTCGAACGACCCGCTGAGCTGTTCTTCACCGTTCTCCAAACTGAAGGCGTTATGATGTGTCCAGATTGAACTGTTGAGTTGAAACCGCTCGATAAGTTCTCGAATTTCAAGTAGGTGCGCTCGCCCATTGGTTGCCGCATACAGACGCCCTTCAGGTTTCATTACTCGACTTATCTCCGCCAGTACACCCGGTCTATCATCAACGTGATAAAGCATATGATTTGCCACAACCACATCAAAAGCACACCCATCAAGCGGCAGCACCTGTGCGTCGCTATTTACCCACTGAATCTTCAACCCAATATCCGGGAGATTCTTGTGCGCTTGGACCAGCATCCCGAACGATCGGTCGATCAGCACGATCTCCCACTCGGGATGAATCCTCTCTTGATTCTCCACCCACAGGTAGCCCGGGCCACAACCGATGTCCAGGATGGATGTTGCCGCCGTGAAAGCAAATTGGTCGAAAACCCAACGAGGAAATGGTTGATGGTTTGTGCTGAAATCCCTGTGTAAACGAAACCTTGCATCCAAACGCGAAGAATCTCGATATTGATCTGACAGGGTGCCCATTAACTTACTTCCTGTGCTCGAATTGAACTTCTCCTCTGCTGGCGGCGGTTCGGACGTGAGAGAAGCCTCTCACCGATCGTCTACTTATCAACTTCCCGGAAACCTTATCGTGGGCATGGTGTCATCAACGGCCCCGCGAATTATTGAGCACATACTGCGGGTTGATCTCCGGCGCGGTTAATGTTCACTTCGATACCTAAGTAGGAGCTGGGATCGAGCGTATTATGAATCTCGAGTTCGTTTAAAAACCATCCGTCACCGTCATCTTTTACAATCGAAAAGTGCAGGTGCATGCCCGTGGGATTATTTGGATCTGCGGAGTAATTCCCTTGATACCCCAGGAGAGTTCCCGCCTTCACAAAAACATCCGTTGTTTCCGGCGGAAAATCATCCACGATAAACGATTGACCTTCGGCATCCGCCAGGTGTGTGTAATACATCCAGATCTGTCTTTCCGGTCGGAGAGGATCAGATGGGATGCGTATGATTACGGAGGAGCGCCAA
>DAOUTT010000053.1 GCA_030668545.1 Anaerolineales bacterium
ATGGAAACTGCTGATCGTAGTAACAGATCCTGAGGATCCTAACGCAGATTGATATATAGAGAATGCGGTCGCGAGGAGAGTTTAGATGAATGAAGAAGGTATTCAGGCTAACGATGAACCAGAGATCAAGATAGAAGCTCCAGACGTCGAAGCCGCGGAAGCTGTGAAGCCTGTAGCGGAAGTAAAACAGGAAATACCTGAAGACGTCGAAGCTCCATCAGATCCGGTGAAGCCCAAGCGCCGCCTGAGATGGTTCCTGTTTTGGACGCTTTGCGTAATCGGTTTATTCGCTCTGGGCTTGGCGGCGACGTGGTTTCTTCAAGTTGGACCGTTGACCATCGAGCTTGAGAAGGCGCGGTTTGAAATCGAGTCGTTGGAATCCGAACTTGAGGGCCTGAGATCGTTGCCGGCGGAGAATGAGCAATTTTCGGATGCGCTTAACACAAGCGAGTCGCACCGGCAACTTCTCATTGTTCTGTTCGATGTGACTTCAGCTCAGCTTGCGCTTGCCCAGGGGGATACGGTCGCGGCCAAAGCGGCTCTTGCAGGAACCAGGGCTAGCTTATTAGAGTTTGAGAAGATGCTCAGCGCTGAAGATGCTGATACCGTGGGGGATTTGATTAAGCGCCTTGAACTCGTCCCAGGAGAAATTGACACGAATGAGGCCGCGGCGAGTCTCGATCTGGAAATACTGGCGAAAAGCCTTCTCTCTCTTGAACGATCGTTATTTAGATAATAGAAGCATCTTCGACATATGCGAACGGCTCCCGGAATCATGTTGGCGGGAGCCGTTTTTAGTTATTAAGGGCGGGCTCCAATGGTGAGTGTGACGTTCATCTCATCATTGTCGCGTATCACAGTTAATACGACATCCTGCCCCGCCTCTGTGTACTTGAAAAGATAAGACAACATGTCGTCGAACTGACGAATGATTTGCCCATCAATGGCGATGAGCAAGTCGCCGCCGGCCAAGAGTCCAGGGATAGATGTCTCCTGACTGCCGCCGCGCAACCCAGCATCGTCGGCAGGTCCGCCAGGGACGACCTCTGTGATATAAGCGCCGAACATATTCGTTTCGAAGCCCAATGCTTCAATTACTTTTAAGTTCCAAAGCTGATCGTTCAGACTGGATATACCAAGGTAGGGATAGTCATAGCGGCCGTTCTGGATGATTACCGGCGCAACGCGCCGAAGGATGTTCACCGGGATGGCAAAGCCCACTCCCGAGTTAGCGGCGCTGCCATCAACTGTGAAAGTCTCGGTATGTATAGCCCGGTTAATTCCGATAACCTGACCGCTGAGGTTCAAGAGTGGACCTCCGGAGTTGCCGGGGTTGATCGCTGCGTCCGTCTGGATCAGGTCTCCTGCTGAGAATCGGATTCCCTCGGGTGTCAGGTGCTCCGACTCAAGTGACCGTCCAATGGCGGACACAATGCCGACTGTCATCGTCCCTTGCAGGCCGAAAGGATTTCCGATTGCAGCAACAAATTCCCCCACTTTAATTTCGTTTGAATCCCCCAGGGGAATCGGGAAAAGATAGGCTTCGGGAACATCAACTTTCAATATGGCAAGGTCCGAGTCAGGGTCGACGCCAACCAATTCTGCCCATACCTTCATGCCGGAAGTGAAGTCAACTTCTATCGCACTTGCTCCAGCAATAACATGCTGGTTGGTGGCAATGTGTCCTTCGCGATCGATTACGAACCCCGATCCCTGTCCGAGAGGGATTGAGACTTCATGAGGAGCATCACTCTCCCCGAAAACCCAGATCGTTACCACACCCGGGTTAACTCGTTCGTAGAGTCCGGTGAGGTCACCACTAGTGATTGACGTCCCATTAGCTATGATCGGCTCCGTTGCTGCACCCTCTACTGGGGTAGCAACCGGGAGTGATGTGGCGGAGATGGGCGTCGGCTCGGGTTGTAGGGGGGGGATAAGTTGAAAACTGCAAGCCAGAATTGAAAGGCTAATTGTTACCGCGACAATTCCAAGTATTCGTGTCTTCATTGATACCTCGTTGTGTATTTGCACCCCTGTCAGCTGTTTACGCTGGAGGAGGAATGCAAGTTGAGATCAAGTTGATACCCAGCCAGCATACGTGGATTGGGAAACCGTTTCATATACTTCGAAGGTGCGCATTGTTGCATTTCCATTAGGAATCCTTCAGATTGGCAAGTTCTTTGAAGAGTTTTCTTTCCTGTGAATTAAGCTTGCGCGGCAAGGAGATGTCCAAACGCGCATATAGATCGCCCCGCTTCTTTTTATTCCGAAGATTGGGAAAACCGCGCCCTTTCAAGCGGAAACTTTGATCGGGTTGGCTGCCCGCTGGGATGGTCAATACGACGTCGCCGGATAGTGTGGGGACTTCGACTTCCCCACCGAGAATGGCGGTGTAAAGTTCCACGTTCACCCTTGTGTAGAGATCATCGTTTTCGAGTTTGAAGCGGGCATCGGGCGCGAGCTTAATCACGAGAAACAGATCGCCGGACTTCTGTGCGCCTGCCTCGCCTAGTCCGCTCACGCGCACTTTTGTGCCGGTACGGGAGCCTGGTGGGATGGTTACCTCGATTTTTTTCCCGTTGATGGTTAGTACGCGTGTTGTACCTGTGTTGGCCTCGCTGAGTGTAATTGTGACGGGCTGCTTGATGTCGCGTCCGAGTCTGCGACCTTGGGTGCGATATCCCTGCTGTTGAGCACTCATACCACTGAAGATGGCAGAAAAGAAGTCGGAAAAACCTCCAATGTCGACGCGCACGCCGCCACCCTGCCCCCCCTGCATCCATTCGGACCAATCGAAAGAACCCGGCTGACTGCCGGTCCGTTCCCATGATCGATAAGAAGAGCCCAGTTGGTCATATTTCGCGCGCTTCGTAGAGTCGCCTAATACTTCGTAAGCTTCGTTGATCTCCTTAAAGTGCTCTTCTGCCTGGCTGTCGCCAGGGTTTTTATCGGGGTGATACTTAAGCGCGAGTTTTCGATAAATCCGCTTGATCTCATCACTACTCGCAGAACGATCGACCCCTAATACTTTGTAGTAGTCCTTGTATTCCATACTTGCCCATCCTGGATAGCTTGATTCTAAACGGGCGCTAGAAAGCGAGTCAAGGAACTTTGGGCTTTCTAAGGTGATTCTAATTATCTCGTTGGGAAGGGTGGATTCTATTCCCTGGGACTATGCGCGCCCATAGATTTCCATGCTATCATACTTTCATGGTGACAACGTCAAAGCTTGGCAAGATACTGGTTGTTGACGAAGACCCGGATATTCTCGACCTGCTGGAAAGGCAGATATTAGGACCGCTTGGTTATCAGGTCGAAACAGCGGGGGACAGCAGTACAGCCATTCAAAAATCACTGCAGTTTGGTCCGGACCTGATCATTGCCAGTCTCACGCTGCCCGGATTGAGCGGGAAGGATCTGCTCGTCGCATTGCGTTCCCAGGGGACGGATGTGCCGATGATTGTCACAGCGCCTGAGGGAATGGAAACGGACGCGATCCAGGCGTTTCGCCTGGGGGCACGCGATTACCTTGTGAAGCCGTTTCGCGAGGCGGAATTTGTCGCCGCGCTAGAGCGGGTGGTCAAGGAAATCCGGCTGCGGCGCGAGCATCGACAATTGGCGGAGCAGTTGGCAGAGAGCAATCGTCAATTGGAACGACGGGTCCGGGAGTTGACAACTCTATTCGGGCTCGGCAAAACGGTAACTTCAACCACACATCAGGGGCAGTTATTTGCAAAACTGATCGAAGGGAGTCTGTATATCACCGAGGCTGACCTGGGGTGGGTTTTACTCAGGAAAGAGGGATCAGAGCAGCTTGTATTGCGGGCGGAGATGAATCTTCCCAGTGGAGCTACAAAGAAATTGCATCAACCCTGGGATGATGGCATCAGTTCGCTCGTAATGCTTTCCGGCGAAGCGCTGGCAATTCATGGCGAAGGTCTGGCGAAATTCAAACTGGCGCAGTTCTCAGGCGCAGCCCTCATCGCCCCTATTAGCGTCAAGGATCAACCTGTTGGAGTGATCAGTGTGGGGCGTAAAGCCCCAAGACCGTTCACAGAAAGACAGCTGGTGATGTTGGAGGCGGTCGCTGACTATGCCTCGATTTCTCTCGTAAACGCCAGGTTGTTCGAGGCCTTAGAAGATCGCGCCCAGCGCCTTGAGAGAGAAATTCAACGCTCGACAAAGCGGGACCAGGTTGACGCGAAGTGGCTGAAGGACGTTCACCGCAATTTACGGGCGGCGCAAGCTGAGATTGCCAGCTTGATGGGTAAGCGCCAGGCTGCAAGATTATCAAAAGAGCTCGGCACAGTTATGAATGATATCGAATCCGTCTTGGATGGAATTACAGACATTGTCGATGAGAGGTCCGTAGATCCCGTTCAGTAAGATCTCCGGATAACTAAATAGCCCTCTGTGATGTTAAAGACCAAACCTTCTATTACCCTGCAATTCAATAACAATGAAAGGATAGCCAAGGAGTGAGCGGGGAAATAATTCTTCTCGTTGAGGACAATGGAGACATCCGAAGGTCCCTTGAGGAGGCCATCCTCAAGCCGGCCGGTTATTCTGTACATTCCGTTGGGGATGGATTGTCCGCGCTCGACCTGGTTGGTGAATTGCAGCCGGATTTGGTGTTGACGGACTATCGGATGCCCAACCTCACCGGGCTTGAGCTAACAAAAAGTCTGCAGCAAGACTTCCCGGAAGTTCCAGTTATTCTGATGACGAGTGATGCGACCAGCCAGCTTGTGCTGGAATCCATGCGTGCTGGCGCTGTGGATTTTCTAACAAAGCCCTTTGAGGCAGAGCACTTGCTTTCGGCCGTTGGGCGAGCCGTAAAAAGGGGTAGACGTCTGCAGGATCTGCGACGGGTTGGAGAAAAAACTCATGGAGACGCCAAGTTGCTTGAGCGGCGTCTGTATGAATTGGAGACGCTCGCCCTCGTCGGGCGAACGGTCACCGCCCTCTTGGAAATTGATACGGTCCTCACAACAGTGGTGGAAGCCGCGGTGAAACTCACAGGAGCGGAGGAGGGGAGTCTGCTGCTGTTAGATGAAGAATCCGGTGAGCTTTACATGCGAGCTTCTCAGAACTTCGATGAAGATTTCGCGAGTACCTTCAGGTTGCATGTGCGCGATTCGCTCGCCGGGCAGGTGATGGAATTGGGCGAGCCAATCCTGCTCGATGAACGCTCTCCCCAAAAAATCAAAACGGCGTATTTGGTCCACTCGTTAATCTATGTCCCCTTGCAAGTGCGTGGGAAGACGATCGGCGTTCTTGGGGTGGATAACCGTAAGGCGGGCCGAGTCCTCTGTCAGGATGATGTTACGGTAATGATGGCAATGGCGGATTACGCCGCTATCGCGATTGAGAACGCGCAGTTGTACAATCGAACTGAAGCTGAACGATCCAAGCTTGAAACAATCCTCACGCAAACTGAAAACGGCGTTATCGTCGTCGATAATGAGAATCGACTATTGCTGATTAATTACACCGCGAGAGAGGCATTTAACATCAACGAAGACTTCATTGGGCGCTCTGTAGTTGAAGCATTTGATGAACCCCTTCTCTTGGAACTGCTCCGCTCGCCTGGACCGTCCACGCGTCGCGATGAGATCACCCTATCGGACGGGCGCGTGTTTAACCTGCACCGCAGTCCAATCCCGGGTGTTGGTCAGTCTGTGTTGATGTATGACATCACGCATCTAAAAAAACTCGACCGGATAAAGTCCGAGTTTGTGACAACGGTCTCGCATGACCTTCGGTCGCCGCTCACAGCAATACTCGGTTATATCGAGCTTGTCGATCAAGCGGGACCCCTCACAGAACAGCAGCAGGAATTTGTGCACCGGGTGAGGTTGAGCGTTGAACAAATCTCTCGCCTCGTGACCGACCTGCTAGATCTGGGGCGGATAGAGGCGGGGCTGGACACAAGGAAAGAAGACACACCGATTTCTGTGTTGGCTCGCTATGCCTTGCAGGGTCTGGCGAGCACGGCCAAGGCTAAGAAAATAACCCTTCAGGTTGACCTGCAGGAGAAGCTGCCTTTAGTCCATGGCAATCCCATACGCCTTCGACAGGTGATAGCGAACCTGTTAGAGAACGCGCTGAAGTACACACCACCAGGAGGCCGGGTTGTCCTGGATGCCCATGTAGAGGACGATCAGATCATCATCTGTATTTCTGATACTGGTCCGGGGATCCCGCCGGCAGATCAGCCCTACCTGTTTGATAAATTCTTCCGGGCGAGCAATGTACCGGAGGAAGCGCGCGGAACGGGGCTGGGCCTCTCGATCGTAAAATCTATCGTTGAGCAGCACGACGGGCGGATCTGGGTAGAATCGGAACTGGGCAAGGGAGCGACCTTCACCGTTGTATTGCCCGTATCAAGTTAAGTAGTGCGAGAAGACGTAATAATATGCAATGTGTGATCCGCGGATCACACGCTCTTTCTTTAAATGGCGCCTCCGCCGGAATGGTGAGGGGTAGCCCGGCGGAGGCTTTCGCCAAAGGAGGAGACAGCGATGAGCATAGGAGTGCCCCGTCTCTCGTCTCCGAGCGTTATAATACTTGGGCGTTTTGGATGAGCCATTGAAGAAGATCATTGACGCCCCATGACTTTCTTCTGCGCAATTGTGGTCCGTTTAAATCATAGATTTATAAGAACTGTTTAGTGTGGAGTACTATCCTGCCGCCAACCCAGAACGACAGCATGAAAGTCATGTAGTTTCCCCAAAATATCACCAAGCGAGTGGTCTAATTTCATTGTATGGATGAAGGAAAAAGACTCCAGCAGCGTTTACAGCGCATCAGGCAAAAGAAGGCAACCCGAACGTCTCAACTTGAGACAGCCAGGAGAGACGTTTCGATATCCCACCCTGGGGAGCCTCAGGATACGCCATACGGCCCCGCATTTATCATAGAAACTCAATATCCAGGAACTCATGAGCACGGGTTAAATCCATTAAGCTCGTTGACGCATTTCGAGTCACGATCGGCTGCAGAGATTGCCGTGGATCCCTCTCTTGAGGGGCTCAGCTTGAATGGCCTTGTCTTTCTCGACACCGAAACCACCGGGCTGGCAGGCGGGGCCGGGACGGTAGTTTTCCTGGTGGGGATAGGGAAGTTCGTTGACGGAGAGTTCTGGCTGCGGCAGTATTTCCTGCGCGATCTTGGTGAAGAGCAGGCTATGCTGCATGCCATTGAGCGCGATCTAGAATCCAGCGCAGGTTTCGTCACTTTTAACGGTCGGACTTTCGATGTTCCCCTTCTCGAAATGCGTTTTACCCTTGGCATGCGCAAGCGTTTTCCGCTTACAGAGTGGCCGCATTTAGACTTGCTTTACCCCGCAAGACGATTGTGGCGTAGAGAGCTTCCCGATTGTAGATTAAACACGATCGAAAGCGAGGTTCTTAGAGTCCACAGAAGTGGAGAAGATGTCGACGGCGAACTGATCCCCGGCCTCTTTCTGGATTATCTGCGAACGGGCGACTCCATGGAAATGGAGCGCGTCATCTACCATAACGCGATGGATATCCTCAGCCTGGTGATGCTGACTGTTGAGGTCCTGGGCCGTCATGGAACAAATGCTTTCTCGAATTTATCGGCGTCGGAGGCTTTAGGGGTGGCTCGGTGGCACCAGGGTGCCGGGAGGAGCGGACCAGCGGAATTGGCTTATCGGGCAGCGATTGAGAGCGGAGACCCCATCGTGCGACTTGATGCACTGCGCCATCACACAACATATTTAAAGCGTCTGGATCGGCGCGATCAAGCACTTGAGGGATGGGAGTTGTGGCATACGTTGAAACCCGACGATCCGCGCCCTTGCATCGAATTAGCCATGTATTATGAGTGGCATTTGAAAGACATGGATATGGGGATAACCTGGGCAGAGATCGGGTTAACTTGCTTGTCCACTTGGCCAGATGATTGGCGTTCTGAGGAAATGAGCAAAGACCTTCAGCATCGTATCAGCCGCCTGAAAAGGAAGTTGGCAAGCCGCTCCTGAAGGCGGATTGCGAACAAGAGCCCCAAAAATTGGATAGTTACTGTCAGGAAGTTCGAGGCCGGGCTTTGCCGGAGGCTTCATCGAGCTCTTGTTTGACGGCGTTGTAGAGATGGTCGGCCTTTAGCTCGTGTAGCGTATAGCAGGGTCCGCCCAGATGATCCGCCAGACCCTGGGCCAGACCTTGGTCGAACGCGGCGTGTTCCATATTAATCACGACAGAGCGCACCCCCTGTTCGCGTAGGCGTTCGGCTACTCGATGCGCTTCCTCCTGCGGTGGCAGTTCGCCCATCGACACATTGCCTGCACCATCTGTGAGTAGGACCATTAATGGGAGCACTTCAGAGAGTGTGTTTATCTCCTTGCGGAAGACTTCGCTTGCCAGATTCAAGCCAGCAGAAAGAGGGGTTTTGCCGCCGACTGGAATATCTGCCAGGGCGCGGTGTGCAAGATGGACGGAGTTCGTAGGCGGCATCACCGTCAGGGCGCGATCTTTTTGGAAGACGATCAGCCCTACACGATCCCTGCGTTGGTAGGCATCCGTGATTAGAGAAAGGATGGCGCCTTTAGTCGCCGACATTCGTTCGGCGACGGCCATTGACCAGGAGGCGTCCACGACGAAGAGGATCAGGTTTGGGGCGCGGCTGACGCGAACTTTGCGCTGCAAATCCGAGGGGAGAATGGCGAAGGAGACGCGTTTACGTTGTTCACTGCGCGTGCGTTGATATGGAGCAGCGGCGCGGATGGTCGCATCAAATGCGATATCAGAAGTCTTTTCTTTTACCGGTCTTGCCTGGATGTATCGTCCGCGTTTTTGTTCGGTTCGAGTGCGGGTCCGCCTCCCGCTCTGATGACGAGTCAGGCGATCGATGTGTCCTTCGAGTTTGCGCGGCACGAAAGATCGTCCAACCTTAATTTTATCGCCGCCTTCCCACCAACGAGCGTGAATGGTTTCGGGTGTGGATTGTCGAACAGGCTCAGAGGATCCTTGCTCTTTTGATGTTTCAGCATCGTCATCGGCTAGGCTTGCTGGAGGCCTTTTTTTTTATCGGCAGGTTCTTCGGTGCCATCTGTTGGATCTGCGCTTTCCCCGCCGCTATTGAAATCCGACTGGATTTGCTCGATCAAGTTCTCGATGTTTTCGATATTGAGATCTGTTTGCTGAAAGGGTCCACGTCGCAGGCGGTGTGGGAGGGTTAATTCTGCGGCGAGGGCGATGTCACGCTCGCTGATACTCGTGCGCCCCTCGAAAGCGGCGTGAGCACGTGCGGCTTTGAGAATAACCAGGTCTGCTCGGTGACCGTCCACCTGAAGGGAAGATGTGAGGGCGGCGATCGATAGCAAATCGCGCTTGGTGTAGGTTACATCGTTGAGTATTGCGCGGGCAGCAGCAATCTCGTTGGAGAGCGCATTTTCATGATCTAGCCATTTATCGCGGAATGCATCTGGTTCCGCCTCGAACTCCAGATTTCGTTCCATGATAGAAACCCGATCTCGTGGGTCGGGCAAACCGCGTATCTCGACGGAGAGCGCGAATCGATCAAGGAGCTGCGGGCGCAGGTCACCTTCTTCCGGGTTCATCGTTCCGACAAGGATGTAGCGGGCGGGATGGGTAAACGAGATCCCTTCACGTTCCACGAAATTCATACCCAGGGCAGCGGAGTCCAGGAGGAGATCGACG
>DAOUTT010000051.1 GCA_030668545.1 Anaerolineales bacterium
AAGGGTTACCAGATCTCACAATTTGAGCTCCCATTAGCACATGATGGCTGGCTCGCCATAGAGACCGAAGCCGGGGAGAAGCGTATCCGCATCCGCCGCGTCCACCTTGAAGAGGACACCGGGAAGCTCTTCCATCGCCAAGGGTATTCGCTTGTCGATTTCAACCGCTCTGGTGTTCCACTGCTGGAAATCGTCAGCGAACCTGATCTGAGTTCCATAGAAGAGGCGAAGATTTATACGACCGCTCTTCGGTCCATTCTCCGCTATTTGGAGGTAACCACTGGAGACATGGAGAAGGGTGTCATCCGCTTTGAGGCGAACGTCTCTGTCCGCCAAGCGGGCTCAACTGAACTGGGCATTCGCACGGAAATCAAGAATCTAAACTCATTCCGGGCTATGACCCACGCTCTCGCTTATGAGGTCGAGCGCCAGAGCAATATTCTAAAAGAGGGCGGCGAGATCTCTCAGGAGACCCTCGGCTGGGATGAGGCCAGTTCAGTCACAGTCTCTCAGCGCAGCAAAGAAGAGGCACACGACTACCGGTACTTCCCCGAACCCGATTTGCCTCCGCTTCACGTCGAAGCGACGTGGGTTGCGCAGATTCAATCCGAATTACCAGAACTCCCGCTGGAAAAAAGACGGAGGTTCGTTGCGGAGTATGGACTCACAGCCTATGCAGCCGGCGTTCTTACTACCGAGCGTTCGATCGGCGATTATTTTGAGGCCGCGGTAGAGTCTGCCCCCAAGGTGCCTCCGGTAAAGATTGCCAACTGGCTCTCTGGCGATCTCTTCGGCCTGTTAAATCAAGCTGGCATCGATTTCCCGGACAACGCCGTCCCGCCCGTTGATCTCGCCCGACTGGTTGAGATGGTCGAAATCGGTGAAGTCAACGCCACGAGTGCCAAAACAATTCTGACCGAGATGGTTTCCTCGGGGAACCCCCCTGACGATATCATCCGCTCTCTCGGGCTGAGCATGATCCAGGATCCTGAGGTGATTGAGGGCATCGTTCGCCGTGTTCTCGCTGCACACCCCCGTCAGGTAGCGGATTACCTGGACGGCAATACGGGCATTTTCCAGTGGCTCTTCGGTCAGGTTATGAAGGAGGCTGAAGGCCGCGCCAATCCATCAGACGTACGCTCCGCCTTGAGCGCTGCGCTGGAGTAGAGTCTCCAGTGCGGAGGGTGAGAATTGTCACTTGACCCATGTGTGCAGTGGCGCTAGGGTTCTTCTGAGAATACGTCGATGATTCGAGACCTCGAAATACAACGACTGGGAAGCTGTATTTAATGCAGCTAATCTGAACGAGCGGGTGCCTGAGGCAGGTGCCCGCATGTCATTTTAGGAGAATGTTGCCAACCAGCAAGCGGATATTTGAATGTGAAGTCTGTGAAACACATCTTTTCTAAAGGACATACCTATGGAAATACCCGTCAGTGAAATTCACGAGATCATCGACAGGGAAGCCAGCGACGAAGGCTCGATCATTTCTGCATTGGAAAAAATACAACAGCATTATCGCTATCTGCCCAAGGAAGCTTTGATCCTTGCCAGCCAGCGGTTGGGTGTGCCGCTGTCACAAGCCTACGCTGTCGCCACTTTCTACAATGCCTTCAGCTTGAAACCGAAAGGTAAATATTGCCTCCAAATTTGCATGGGTACAGCCTGCCACGTCCGTGGTAGTCCGCAGCTCCTTGACCAGATGGAATCTAAATTCAATATCAAAGCGGGCGAGACGACTCCCGATCATCTCTTCACTCTAGAGACGGTTAATTGTCTCGGCGCTTGTGCTTTAGGACCAATAGTTGTGGTTAACGATGAATACTCTGGGCAGATGACAGTCCAGAAATCCGATGCTCTCATGAAGCGTCTCATACGAAAAGAAGGATTGGATTAGCATGGCTAGTATCCACACCGCCCAAGAGCTGGATACCTGGCGCGAGTCACTTGCAGCAAAAATAGACCCGGATCTCCCCATAATTACGGTCTGCGGTGGCACTGGGTGCCGCGTCTATGGTAGCGATAAAGTATGGACCGCTTTCCAAGATGAGCTAACGAATCAGAAGGCGAATGCCAAACTTAAATACGACGTCAAAGTGACGGGCTGTCATGGTTTCTGCGAGAAAGGTCCCCTTGTGGTGATTCATCCTCAAGGGATTATGTATACGAATGTTAAAGTGTCGGACGTCGCCGAGATTGTGGGCGAGACCATCGCTAAAAACACGGTAATTGAGCGCCTGCTGTATGTTGATCCCCAAACCGACGAAGAAATTAAGTGTGAGCAGGATGTTCCGTTCTATAAACATCAACATCGGCTAATCCTTGGCCTCAACGGGTTGCTCGACCCCACCCAGATCGATGAATACATCTCTCAAGGCGGCTATGATTCACTCAAGAAGGTATTAATTTCCCTATCCCCTGTCGATGTTATCGAAGAAATGAAAGAATCCGGTCTACGCGGCCGCGGTGGAGCGGGTTTCCCCACAGGATTTAAGTGGGAACTCTGTCGCCAGCAACCGGGTGATGTTAAATACGTAATCTGTAATGCGGACGAGGGTGACCCAGGGGCATATATGGATCGCTCAATTATGGAGGGGAATCCGCACTTAGTCTTGGAGGGCATGATTATTGGCGCATTCGCCATGGGAGCAAACCAGGGCTATGTCTATATCCGTAATGAATATCCACTAGCAGTGAAACATCTGCGGCAGGCAATCTCCCAAGCGGAGGAGGTTGGCTTGTTAGGCGAAAATATCCTCGACTCGGGTTTTGATTTCACAGTGAAAATCAAATTGGGCAGCGGCGCATTTGTCTGCGGCGAAGAGACCGCTCTCATAGCATCCATTGAAGGGCAAATCGGTGAACCGCGCCCACGCCCACCATACCCTGCAGAATTTGGCCTTTGGGGGAAACCTACCAATATAAATAATGTCAAGAGCTGGGCTTCGGTTCCGATCATCATCGATAAGGGCTCGGATTGGTACGCGAGTATCGGCACCGAGACGAGCAAAGGCACCGTGATCTTTTCTGTTGTCGGTAATATCAATAACACCGGTCTTGTCGAAGTGCCTATTGGTATTTCGTTGCGAGAGTTGATTTTCGACATCGGCGGAGGCATCCCCGACGGCAAGTCCTTTAAAGCGGCCCAAATAGGTGGGCCATCGGGAGGATGTATCCCCGCCGAGCACCTCGATATACCTATTGACTATGAATCTCTCCAATCGCTTGGAGCGATCATGGGCTCGGGGGGGTTGGTCGTCGCCGATGAAGATACCTGCATGGTTGATTTCGCTGCCTACTTCATGCGCTTCACCCAGGAAGAATCCTGCGGGAAATGTGTGCCCTGCCGCGTGGGAACGAAGGCGATGCTGGAAACGCTCGAGCGCATCTGTGCCGGTGATGGCAGACCAGGGGACGTGGATTACCTTATCGAGCTGGGTGAGGAAATCAAACGATCCTCCCTCTGCGGCTTGGGGCAAACCGCGCCAAACCCGGTGCTGTCCACCATTCGCTACTTCCGTGATGAGTATGAAGCCCACATTGTCGATAAAACCTGCCCCGCCAAAGTATGTAAGGGCCTGATCACCTACTCAGTGATCGATGAGAATTGCACCGGCTGTATGGTCTGCTTGCGCAACTGTCCTGAAGGAGCTATTCAGGGAGAGAAGAAAGAAGTTCACATCATTGATCCCGCGATATGCACGCGCTGCGGAATGTGTATGAGCGTGTGCAAGTTCGACGCGATCCTGGTGGAATAGAAGCGAACTATCGTACTTGGTAGACGAGGAAACAATGCCAAAATTGACGATCAATGGCAGCGAGATCCAGGTACATGAGGGGCGAACGGTACTGGAAGCCTGCCGTGAACACGGCACTCATGTGCCCACATTGTGCTATCACCCGGCGCTAGAACCCTATGGAGCGTGTCGGCTGTGTATGGTCGAGGTGTCTTCCCCTCCTCGCCCATCCCGACTGGTGGCTTCATGTGTTCATCCCTGCGAGGAAGGTGCGGTCATAGAGACCGACTCCGAAGCAGTGCGAAAGAGCCGAAAGACCACAATTGAGCTGCTATTAGCCGGTGCACACAATGACCCCATGCTGCTGGCACTTGCAGAAGAATATGGCGTGAAAGAAATCCGCTTCACACTTCCCGAAGAAGATTTATGTGTGCTCTGCGGCCTGTGTGTCCGTGCCTGCCGGGAGATTGTCGGGGTCGGCGCAATCAGCCTGATCAATCGGGGTATGGCCAGGAAGGTCAGCACACCCTTCCAGATTGCTTCCTCGACCTGTATCGCTTGCGGAACCTGTGTGTTGATATGCCCGACCGATGCGATTAAGCTGAAAGACATCACCCATTTTCACAGCGTCCATGGTGCAGATTCCGAGTTCGAACGTGTGTACTGTCAAATATGCGACGATGTTGATTTGAGTCCGGTGGCTATTCAGGATGTCGATGCGTTAGTAGAAGCAACGACAGACCAAGAAGTGGATCGCGATTAATCCTTATCACACCAGAAGGGTTTCGGCGCCTCGAGCGCCTTGCCTTCTCAGTTGAACCACAAGGATGGTTTTATGGGCGCGGACGGAAAACCGCATAAGAATTCCCCAGATTTGGATGCATCACCCCGCATGGGTGTTCTCGTCTGTGAATGCGGCGATGAGATCGCAGGCGTATTGGATACCAACGCGCTCTGCGCTGCGGCTGCGGACCTGCCCGGGGTTGTTTATGCACGCTGTGAAGCCTATCCTTGCAGCAAAGACGGCCTTTTGCGCATACAACAGTCAATTGAAGAAAACAAACTGGAACGCTTACTTGTCGCCGGCTGCACCCCGCGATTGGTGGAAAAACACTTTCGCGATGCGGCATTTTCCGTTGGGTTGGAACCCGGAGCGGTCGAGGTGGTCGACATCCGCGAGCATTGCGCCTACATTCACGCAGACGAACCTGACGCCGCCATGCAAAAAGCGGCAGATCTGATTGCCATGGGGGCTTCCCGGCTCGGTTCAACCAGCCTGCCCTTTCCACATACCCATACTCTACTGAACGCTACCTTGATCATCGGCAGTGGATTGAGCGGATTGACCGTTGCCAATTCCCTGGCCAACGCCGGTCATCACGTCACGGTGGTCGAAAGCGCTCAGGAGCTGGGCGGAACAAGCCACGCTTTTCAGGAGAATGCGAAGAACTTGATTGACGGGCTTATCGAGACCGTGTCAAACCATCCCGGCATCGATATTTTGCTCGATTCACACCTCACGCAAGTGGCAGGTCCTCCAGGATCCTATGATGTTTCGATTACATCCAGCGATCAGACGAAGACGCTCGCGGTCGGAGCGATTGTTGTCGCCACAGGGGCGAAGCCGCTTCCCTTGGATAGCAGTCGATATTTCGATCCTTTGAACGTGGTTACACAAGCCCATTTTGCACATGAACTAACAGGTGCGGCGACGTCTGGTAGCGACTTAGCAATCCAGGATATCGTGCTGATTTTATCTTCCGAAGATGGGGATGAAGACTATTGCTCGCATTTGAGCAGCCTAACTGGCGTCCGGCAGGCTATTCAGGTCAAGCAACTCAACCCGGCGGCCAATGTTACCGTTCTCTTTCGAGAGTTGTATTCAGCTGGAGAAAAGCATCCTCTAGAAGAGAGGGTTCAGCAAGCTAAGGAATTGGGGGTTACCTTCTTCCGCTACCGCACGGAGACTCCCCCACTGATCTCCGACAAGACCGTGGATATCGATGACCCCTTGACGGGACAACCCGTGCGCCTACTCTATGACCGGGTGGTGTTCGCAATGCCGCTCGTGCCTCAAGACAACTCCGACACTTTGGCTGCACTCCTGGGCCTACAACAAGACAAGCATGGCTTCATGATCGAAGCGCGCACACGACTGGTTCCCGGTCGTTATTGCGACCCCGGGATCTTTGTTGTCGGTAGTGCGCACCAACCCGTGGATACCACCGATGTGCTGTTACAAGCCTATATGACCAGCTCTCGTTTACAGCGTTTTCTAAATCAGGACTCCCTTTCAACAAGTGCTCCAGTAGCCGAGATCGCTCAGGAAACGTGCACCGGTTGCGGAAACTGCGTTCAGGTCTGCCCGGTAAACGCCATCCAGCTTATACAGAAAGATGGGATTCTTTCGCTGGCGGAGGTCGAATCTCTCCGTTGTACAGGTTGTGGAAACTGCGCGGTGGTCTGCCCGGTTAACGCCATAAGTATCCCCGGCTGGGACGATCTCGCCATCGTATCTCAAATCAACGCAGCGTTTACTTCGTCTCGTACAAAAGACGATGCGGAAGGCAGCGTCCTTCCTCCCCGAATCCTCGCTTTTGCCTGCGAATGGAGCGCTTACGCATCGGCGGACCTGGCCGGAACACTGCGGATACCTTACCCCTCCGATGTACGCATTTTACGTATGAACTGTTCGGCTCGTTTTGACCCCCAACACATCCTGTGGGCTTTGCTCAATAATGCGGATGGTGTTTTGCTGGGTGCATGTCATCCTGGTGAATGCCATTACGGGTGCGGTAACTTGTACGCTGATGAGCGAGTGAAAGTATTGAAGCAGCAACTCGCCGATTATGGCCTCGACCCCCGCCGCGTTAGGCTGGAGTTCCTCGCTGGTGACGACGGCGAAGGGTTCGTAGAGACGATAACTGCTTTTCGAGATGATCTTGGAAGAAAGATGGTCAAGACATAAAGATCTATCTCCGAGAGGAAACATTGTGAGCATTAGACAAGACCTGGAAAAAAGTGAGGAGCCTTATGTCTAAAAGACTAGAAATGGAGGTTTGGTCACTCGACAACTGTGCCGGGTGTGGCCTATGCGTAGCCGCCTGTTCCAAGCAAGTGCTGCGCTGGAACGGGGGCGATCATCCAATCTTAGAAACTCGCATTAAGACGGTTGGATATACGGTGGGACCGCTGGATAGCTGCTCCTTCTGTGAGCACTTCTGTGAGGAAGCTTGCCCGCGACTGGATCGCTGGGCCGCCATAGAACCCAGCTCTCTGTTCGCGGCGAGTGCGCGCGGCCCGGTTGAGTCTGGAGCGCCGAACGATGTAGTCCGCAGTATTTTAACCGCAGGCCTCACCACGGGCATGCTGGATGGCGTCGTAATGCTCGACCTCGACCCCTGGACCCTCGAACCAAAAGCCCGCGTGGTAACGACTGTTGAGGAGATCGTCTCCAGTGTCGGACCACAGTATCTATGGGCTCCTGTTTTTGATGCTCTTAACGAGGCCATCTTTGATTGGGGGCTGAAGAACATCGCCGTCGTTAGCACACCTTGCGCTGCGCAAGCCATCCGCAAAATTAAAGCCTCTCCAAATTCCCTGCTGAGTCCATACCAGGACAGTATCCGCTTGAGCATCGCCGTATTCTGTACTGGCATCTACCGTCCGGAGATGATTGAAGAGATTCTGGTCAAAAGCATGGGTATCTCCCGTGACCAGGTCAAGCGCCTGGACGTATCAGCCGACCGCGATGAGCTCTCGGTGGAGCTATGGGATGGCAATGTACATACCATAGCCCGACAAGATGCCGAGAAGTACACGCTCACCGGCTGTGGGAGCTGCGATGACTACCTTGGAGAATCGGCGGATCTGGCGGTCGGCACTCTAGGTGCGCCTGATGGCAAATCTACCTTGATCGTCCGCTCTCCTGCTGGTGAGGTATTTGTTCGCAATGCCAACCAGCTGCATCTGTTGGATTTAGCCCCCGATGTTGATAGCGCCAGCCTTGAAGCCGCTTCTGGTGAGAAAGACCGTCGCGAGCGAGCGCAAGCGTTTAACGATCTAAATATTTTAATGCTGGACGCATTGGCTGATCCGATGCAGCGTAACGAGGCTATAAAACAGTTCGTTCGTCTGTACCGAACGCCTACGCTCTCCACCTCACCGACAAAGGCTTCAAACTCCTGCACGGGATGCTGATACCGGAACCCTTGATTTCTGCTGCTGGATTTCAGGAAGGAAATACGATGACTGCGATTAACGCAAAGTCCAAGAAACTTAAAGCGCTTAGTTCTCTGCTGAAAGAGGTTATGGGCGACGAACCGGTGGAGGTTACAAACACCAAGCACCTTAGTGGGGTAGCCGCCGGTTACAAGCATGGTGAATTGATTATTAAAGGAGATGCTGGCGATTACTTAGGAGTCCTGAACGCCGGAGCCACCATCAACCTGACCGGGAACGCCGGAAAATACATTGCCGACAATATGACTGCAGGCACAATAATCGTTGATAAAAACGCCGGACTTGGTGCCGGGATGTATTGCTATGGGGGAAATCTTGTCGTGCGCGGCGATGCCGGCGACTTTACCGGGACCATGAATAAAGGAGCTACCATCCTTGTCGTAGGTAATGTTGGAGCCGAGGCAGGCACGTACATGCTCGCTGGCGATCTGATCGTTGTAGGGAACGCCGGAGAAAATTTCGCTAATTACTTGATCCGAGGCAATGTCTTCATCGGGGGCGACTGGGAAACACTTGGCAACAATTGCGATGTCGTGCCGTTGTCGGAAGATGACATTGAAAAATTACGGGCACTTTTTGAAACCTATAAAGTCGAAACTCCAATCACCGAGTTTAAAAAAGTCGTGGCTGCGTCAGAAAAGCCATTCTATCATTAGGAGGACATTATGTCCGTAGTCGGCGCCTTCTGTGTAAGTGTAAATAAAGAACTTTGCATCAACTCTCAAATGCCGGGCAAGTGCGCCGTGTGCGCCGAGGTTTGCCCCCATGGCGTATATGCGCTTGACCCTTTTACGGGGGTGATGCATATCCAGAACTACAATGCTTGCGTGGGCTGTCGGATTTGTTCTGAATTTTGCCCCGCGGACGCCATTCGCATTAACCCTGCCGAATCCGAATATCTCAGCCGGTTCCCCTGGACGCTGTCGACGATTGAAGAGATTCATCATAAAGCCCAAACGGGCGATTACCTGCTGAGCGGTTTCGGCACTCAGCAGCCAACACCCCATTTTGACACCATCACAATCGTCCCCAGCCAAATCGCCAGCGCGGCGCCACGTGATAAATATCGTGAAGAGTGCGATATGGAAGTTGTCATCGGCGAGGACACTTGCGAGAAGCCTCTTCACCTTAAGCTGCCGTTTGTATGGGCGGCGATGTCGTACGGTGCGCTGAGCAAAGAAGCCAAATTGGCGTTGGCGATTTCAGCGGCTCAAACCGGAATCGCCACCAATACCGGCGAGGGCGGTCTTCTTCCTGAAGAAGCGTGGTTGTCGCGTGGCTACGCGGATCCCGAATTCACACAAAAAGAATGGGATCCCGGCGGGCACTTGATCATTCAGTGGTCTACTGGACGCTGGGGAGTATCGGTTGATTATCTCAACAGCGGCGATGCTGTTGAAGTCAAGATCGGACAGGGCGCAAAGCCAGGCATGGGGGGACATCTGCTTGGCGCCAAAGTGACGGAAGAAGTCGCCCGCGTGCGCGGGATACCTGAGGGCTCGGATGCCCTCAGCCCATGCCGCTACTACGACGTCCAAACCATCGATGATATGAAGAACATGGTCGAGTTTCTGCGCGATGTGACGGACTATCAATTCCCCATCCTTTTCAAGCTCGGCCCTTCACGTCCCTATGAGGACGTATCCGCCTGCATCGAAGTTGGAGCAGACGCTATTAGCATCGATGGATTGGTCGGAGGGACAGGCTGCTCGCCAAATGTTGTCACCCAGGGAGTAGGCATTCCCACAATCGCCTGTCTTCCACCGGCCGTACAAGCACTAAAAGATCACGGCGTTCACCGCAAGGTGAAATTGATCGCCCTTGGCGGCATTCGCAACGGCTTGGATGCCTACAAGGCAATGGCAATGGGAGCT
>DAOUTT010000068.1 GCA_030668545.1 Anaerolineales bacterium
CTCGCCGGAGAGGTAGAGCCACGTCTTTCCCGGTTCCCATGCAGGTCCACCGATGATGCCACCATCTACGAATTTCACACCTGCTTCATCCATCATCCGATCGATTCGTTTCACCCGCTGTGGCGATATCGCATTGGCATCTAGATAGAGCCCCTCAAAGGATGCTTCTATGGTTTCTCTCGCCACATCCTCTGCAGCATGAGGTGGACATACACAGACAATCACAGAGCAGGTTTCGCAAAGCTCGTTCAAAGATCGAACTTCAACAAGACTGTGTTCCTCAGCTCGTTCGCGTGTTTGCGTGCTTCGCCCTGCAGATACCCAATAGACTGTGTGTCCTGAATTTTGAGCCGAGGCAGCCAGGGATATTCCCATGGCACCGGGGTGCAGAAAACCAATTTTCAACTTCGTCATGGTCCCTCTCTTTTCCCTGCTCAATCCTCTGGGGGCATCCTTGCGTTTTGCCGGGGAGGGCTGGAATCCGAAAAAAGCAGACTCAGTCAACCATTCTCCCCATTATTACGGTGTCCGCGTAATCACCCTCTGCAAACTTGATATCGCGCGGAGCCCTACCTTCGATTGTGAAGCCATTGCGGTGGTAGAGAGCTATGGCAGCCTCACTCGTTGAGAAGACAAATAGACCAAGCTTCTCGATTCCCTTTTCCCCTTCTGACCAGCGAACGATAGCACCCATAAGCGCATTTCCGATCCCATGTCTGCGCCACTCCGCATGTACCCAGACCGAATCCACATCGCCAAAGTGCGCGGTGCGCTGAAGTCCGCCTGCCTTAACCCGCGCCATCCCTACGATAAGCCCGTCCACCTCGGCAACAACACGAAGGCAGCCTGGGCGCTTGATCTCATTAGCGATGTCCTTTCGCTCCTCTTCCTCGGTGCGCTGCATTTCTTCTAATAGGAGCAAAGTATAGCGACCCTCGGCTAACACAGACCTGTAAAGGTCCAATATAGCTGCGGCATCAGTCTCAGATGCAGTTCGAATATTTACTTGCTCCCCCTGCTTCAAAGCTATCTCTCGTTGCTTGATTTCACCCATTTTATTTTCCTAAAGTGTTCTAGCCCCTGGTGATAAGCAGCAGTGTGACGTTAAGGAGTATTGCTCCTCAGCATCACAAAGACTCGAGGATGGGGATAAGGACCAGAAGGTCGTAACCTGCATGGAAGAAAACCGCACCTAAGATGCTATTAGTCTTATACATCGAGTAGGCACCAATAACCCCAAGCGCAAACACCACAACCCCAAAGACGATTCCGCCTCCCGGGAAAGCATACGCCGCACTCACATGGGACGCACCGAAAGCGATTGACGTCACGATTACCGAAAGGTTTACCCCAATAAATGGCTCAAGTCTCTTGAGAAAAATGCCTCTAAACCACAATTCTTCCATTAACGCATTTGCGAACACAAATAATAGAAGCCAGAGTAGTGAAGATTTAATTTTTTCTAGGTATTCTCCCGACCCTCTGAGAATAATGAAAGAAATCAAGGCAAAAACCACAAATGAAACAAGCCCAAACGTTAATCCTTGGCGGAGGTTGCCCTTACTTAAAAAGATCGATTTCAGATCTTGCCTCGCCAGCAAGGTGAGCACTACGATTGGGAGAACAACATGGGTGAATTGTGAAACCTTATCCAACGCGATGAACTGGGCCGGGTTAGCCTCGGAGCGGGGAATATCCAGTATCCCTGTACTTAGGAACCAGAGCGAAAACGAGGCAATGAAAAAGGCATAGGCAGCTGGCCAATATTTATTTAAGCGATCCGCCCGTTGGAGCAAGAATGTCACGGCCAAGAAAAAAACCGTAATCACAGCGTAATAAGTGGGATTCTGGTTTGTTGGAAAGACAGAATAATAGGGGCTTCCTAATACAAATATGGCCAGCAAACAGACGAGAAAGAGTATAGACAACGAGATTTTCTTGGTTGTCCCCCGATTGGGTTCAAGGAAATCTAACATTGAAAACTCCAAATAATTCCGTCACGAATGGCAGTGAGTCAATTATCGGTTTATAGATATGAACGTAACGCATCAGATCCCTTCCCTACACACCGCAATTTCTTGATATGTGTATTCACCGTAAAACCCATTCGAGAAGATAACTTCCCTGATCAATATCAGCATGCGCAAACCAAACGAAGAAGAGCGAGCAGCAACTTGTAGGAACTCCCCTGAATTGGATGTTTATATGAAGACTTTTCTATTGGTGATACGCTGCGTTTCGATTCCGACCCATCAAGCAGAGCCCGCTAGAGGAATGACATAAAAAAGAATGGCAAAAAAGTGAAACGCGCTTCCTGCCAGCACGAAAATATGCCAGATTGCGTGGTGATACGGCAGTCGACGCCAAACATAGAAAACAATCCCTACTGTGTAGGAAAGTCCTCCCATGAGCAGAAGGAGAAGACCTCCCGGAGCCATGGCAGCGAGCAAGGGTTTCGTCGCGAAGACCACTACCCACCCCATGCCTACGTAAAGTGCTAAAGATACCAACGGCCACTTGCGCAGTCGTGTTACTTGAAAAATTATACCGATGAGTGCGAGGCCCCAAACTACACCAAAGAGAGTCCAGCCCCAAGCGCCGCGCAGGCTTACAAGAGTGAATGGCGTATAGGTTCCAGCGATCAGAAGAAAAATGACGGAATGATCAATTGTCTGGAGTATGCTCTTCACACGCGGAAGCTGGATGCCGTGATAAAGAGTGGAGGCGGCATACATAAGGATCAGGGTTGCGCCGAAAATACTACAACTCACAATGTGCCAGGTGTTTCCCAGCACACTGGCGAATGCCGTAAGTACGGCTAGTCCACCGATTGAAAGAACCACGCCAACGCCGTGGGTCACACTGTTGGCGATTTCCTCACCGATGCTGTAGCGGGGTTTACTATAGGATGTCATATTCAATATTCTATCGTATTCTCGACTCGTGAGTTGGAACACTTGGTTCAGTTTACGCCGATCCGCACTTATCCCTGAAAATCACAGCCTGAACGGGCCCGAGAAATTCATCTAAGCCTTCAGTCGCTTGAAGGGTTTTGAAGTGTATACGAGTCTAACACCTCCCCGCCCAAACCATACGCTGTCATGCCGATGCGGTCGGGATAAAGTTCCAGGATCACAAAGTGCGACTTGGCCGTGAAGAATTCACTTTCTTCTCTCGTGTCCCGCTTATCATAGAGTATATTAGACCCTCCACCGGAAACGATGTAGGTTATGCCATTCAATTCCAGCCGTTCATAGTTGTGGTCATGACCGGAAAGCACGAGGGCAACATTGGCTTCCTCGAATAGTGGAATCCAGGCTTGACGGATGGGTATCCCGTCATCAGGATGATAACCACTCGTGAAAGGAGGGATATGGAAGACCACGATGTTCGTTGTTGACGTGCTTCCTCCCAGCTTTTCCTGGAGCCAAGCGTTTTGCTCCTGCCTCAAATCTAGAGAATAAAACTGCTGGCTATTGAGAAAGATAAATTGGTAATCGCCGTGCCTGAATGCATACCAACCCCGTTGTCCCGACATTCCCCCGAAATCGTCCCCCCTGAAAGTATTCTCCAGCGGAGGAAATGCCGCGTAGTAGAAAGGCTGATCCCGCCAATAGGTGTCTTCATACCCTTCGTGATTGCCGAAGACCGGGTAAATGGGCGCTGCGTGAAGCAGGTCAGCCAGCGGTTGATAGAACTTCCTTATAAAAGCTTCCGCAGGAGAAGGATCCTCATAAACATTGTATACAAGATCACCAGTGTGGATGACCAATTCAGGGTGATGGGATGCCATCTCTTCAGCAAGTTGGTATGTTACCTCTTCTCCGAAGCCCGAATCTCCGATGACGCCTACACGGATAGGCCAATCGTTTTCCTGTGGTAATCGGATCGTTACAGGCTCCCAAACACCCTCTGCAAAGGAAGGCGGGTGGAGGACACCAGCATCATCAGAAACACCTACCCACGCCTCATACAACGCTCCAGGCTCCAGATCACTCACCTTGATAAGGTGTGTGTCCGTTGCTGCGTCAAACGTGATCCACTGAGTCTGGTCTGGTGAATTGCCATGCAGCGAGTAATATACTGCGCCTTCCGCAGGCGACTCCAACATGAAGTAAAGATCTGCTGTTGTTTCTGAGAGATGCTGGATTGTAAGCGGGATAACGTAAGCGCCGAGGGTTGTTGAAGAATCATAGCTTGGAGGCGGGATCGTCTCCTCAAGTGTAGGTGCCACCGTTGGCGTTAGTGGAAGGGGTGTTATAACCGGCGTTGACGTCCCTGGCAGCTCTGTTGTTGGCGATAGTTTAGGATATTCATCCTGCACCGAACCCCCAGCTCGAGAACAGCCCGTTAACGTTCCAAGCAAAATAACACCAGCGATAAAGCGGATCATTCGAAGCGGGCGTGGAAGCGGTGTTAAGACCGCTTTTTTGCGGCTTGCCAAAGCTCCTCCAATTCATCGATTGTCAGTTCAGAAAGCTTACGCTCTTCTACTCGCGCCTGTTTTTCGACATCAGTAAACCTTCGCCGGAAGCGACGATTAGCCTCTCGCAATGCAGCTTCCGGATCAACGCCTCTCCAACGAGCGTAATTTACTACAGCAAAGAGTAAATCTCCAACTTCCCAAGCTACGTGTTCATCGTCAGAAGCTTCTTGAACCTCAACGAGCTCCTCCTCGAGCTTCGCCAGCACGCCATCGATGCCAGGCCAATCGAATCCCACCCTGGCGACTCTCGCTTGAATCTCTTCCGCCTGCGTGAGCGCGGGCAGGTCGATTGGCACACCATCCAGGATACCTTTATCGGAGCCCTCTTTCACACGCTCGGCTTCCTTAAGCGCCTCCCAGTTGAGCAAGACCTGGTCAACATCCTCAACATCCAGGTCAGCAAAAACATGTGGATGACGGCGGATGATTTTCGATTGAATGCTGGCGATCACATCGGATGTTGTGAAGAAACCCTCTTCCGTAGCGATCTGGGCATGGAGAACGATTTGAAGCAGCAGATCACCCAATTCCTCCTGCAGCGCATCCATATCTTCAGTATCCAACGCCTGGAGGGCTTCATACGCCTCCTCCATAAGATGATTCCGCAGGCTTTGATGTGTTTGTTTAATATCCCACGGGCACCCATCGGGCGCGCGCAGATGTGCCACCGTCTCCTGGAAATTCTCGAAGGCGGACTCCACTGGCATCTCCGGTAGAAAAAGTGTCGTCATATAGCTGATGCTCTCGCTGTGATCAATTTCCGCCAGGGGGAGATCTTCTCTCCAGCCGTCGTCGGTTCCCACTTTATGTAACAAACTGGCAGGATGTTCAGGCGGATATTGATTCAACAAGGTCAATTTAACATCTGCAGCGACGAGTTTGGAATATAGCTGCCCGATCAGTGCCGGAGTGTCAGGCGGAAATGGCGGATGATATCGCCCCGTAATCTCTAGAGCATCATAGATCGAAAGACCATCCAATGCATCGAGTCCAAGAAGCCCCAGGCACGGTTCAATAAAACTTATACCATGGAGCACACGAACAGAGAGATTCTCCTCCGCGGCCAAACGCAGGAGAGTGCTTACCGTCGCCTCGCCAATCGTTGGGTCCCCGGGAACTGCGTAAACAACAGGTGGATTTCTGCGCACCTCTTCGAGAATTTTACTAACGATGGCTGAATAAACCCCATCGAATTCATCGATCTCCTCGTAGAGATGGTCGAAAGTGATTAGCTCAAGTTGCGGAGGAAGTGCATCATGGACAGGATGCTGACCAGTTCTAAAATAGATGACCTTCGAGCCCGTGAGCAATTCCCACACGCTGCGTGAGACAAACTCCGGCGAACCCGGCCCCAATCCTACAATCGTCAAATCTGCTCCCAAAACAGCCTCCTGATGCAACACTAAAGGCCGGGGGGAGTAAACCGCCCCGGCCTTGTTATTCCACAAACGTTAGTAGACGCATAGTTCCTGGATCGATCAGCGTTTCGTATACGTCGGTGCCTTGCGTGCACGCTTCAAACCCGGCTTCTTGCGCTCCTTCATGCGCGAGTCGCGAGTGAGGAACCCTCCAGCTCGCATCATCGGCCGCAGTTCAGGTTCCATTTTGAGCAGAGCCCTTGCTACGCCGTGCATAACCGCACCCGTCTGTCCTGTAACCCCACCGCCTTTGACGTGTACAGACACATCCAGCTTACCTTCCATCTCCGCTGCTTTCATGGGGTCAAGGATGATATCCATGTCACCCATGCGAGTGAAGTACTCCGCGCCAGGTTTGCCATTGACAATAATATTTCCACTGCCAGGCGTAATACGGACACGGGCTGAGCTAGTTTTTCGTCGTCCTATGCCTTCATAATATTTCTCAGACATCAATCCTGCCTTCCTCTAATCTTTTTATCAAAGTAGTTCTGTGAGCCAGTTCCCGTAGACGCAAATTATTCAAACTTAAGTTTTTTAGGTTTCTGTGCACTATGAGGATGATCTTCCCCTCGATAGACTTTTAGCTTTGTCATGAGCTTCCGGCCGTAACGATTATGCGGGATCATGCCCCAAACGGCTGAAGTGATTACGCGATCCGGGAACTTCTCCAATTGATTACGGAGTGTAATCGCCTTTAGGCCACCCGGGTAACCCGAATGGCGATAATAGATTTTCTGATCTAATTTCTTTCCCGTTACTGTCACTTGTTCACAATTTATAACAATGACAAAGTCTCCCAAATCAACGCCGGGCGTGTATTCGGGTTTACTTTTCCCTATCAGGACCTGAGCGATACGCGATGCCAGACGTCCAAGGTTCTCCCCTGCCGCGTCAACGACATACCAGTCTCGAGTTATATCATCGGGTTTTGGATAATACGTTTTCTGCACGCTTCCTACTCCTGCATTCCTTCGGTATCGATCTCTACTGCTTCAATGGCTTCCGCTTACACCGCCCCAAATTCCATGCGGTCTTATTCATATTTTACGCTGAGAAGGCACAACCCTTGTGCAGGCGCTAATCCGCCGTCCCATTTTTGATTGGGGTTCTGCACCACAGCAAGAAGGTCGTCCATTTCCATCTTGCCATTCCCAACGGCCAACAGTGCAGATACCAGCCTTCGCACCATGTGGTAGAGAAAGGCATTAGCCTCAATCTCGAACCACATTTCATCATCCTGCAGATCCCAAGCTGCTTCAAAGATCTCCCGCACCGTGCTCCCCTCTGGTCGCGGTGCGCTACCAAAAGCGCCGAAATCTTTCTTGCCGACGATCATATCCGCAGCACGGTTCAACAATTTGATATCCACTTTGGCTCCGATGCGCCAGGCGTAGCGCTCTCGCAACGGATCCCGCATTTTATCAACGAATAGACTATAGCGGTAACGTCTGCTAACGGCTGAATAGCGCGGGTGAAAGTCTTTCTGTGCTAGCAAAGTCTTTCGGACAGCGATATCGTATGGCAGATTGGCGTTTATCGCCATACTGAGATTTTCGGGCGGGTGCTTCCACACAAGTTGGTAAGCGATAACCTGACCTCGTGCGTGCACACCGCTATCGGTTCGCCCGGCTGCTCTCAGGGAGCTCTCTCGCCATCCGATGGTCTGAAGTGCCTGCTCCAGTTCTCCTTGGACGGTTCTCCGCCCGGAAGCCTGTCGCTGGAAACCCTCAAATTTTGTGCCGTCGTAAGCTACGATCGATTGGTAAGCTGCTAAAGACGGAGTTTCTTCCTGCCCCGTCACGGCCGGTTTCATCCCAGCCTATTCTTCTACGAGTTCTAAGATGACCATCTCCGCTGAATCGCCGAGGCGTTGCCCGAGTTTAATAACTCGGGTGTATCCACCTGGTCGATCCACATAGCGCGGGGCGATATCATCAAAAAGCTTCATCACGATTTCGTTGTCATTCAACCGTGCGGACGCCAGGCGACGTGCGTGAACTGCTTTCGCTTCTCCCGCTTCGTTGCCCTTCTTCGCCAGCGTGATCAGCTTTTCCGCGCCGCCTCGCACTGCTGCTGCCTTTGCTTTGGTTGTTTTGATTCGCTCGTGACGAAAGAGATCTTTCATCAGATTCTTTCGCAACGCTATTCGATGGCCCTTTGACCGGCTTAATCTTTTACCTGCAACTTGGTGTCTCATCAATCCCTCACTCCGCCTCTTCCGCCTGCTCCGACTCTTCGTCAAGATAGCCCTTCTCAGACAAGCGCTCCTTGAGTTCGTCGAGGCTCTTCTCGCCGAAGTTGCGGATGGATAACATCGCTTCCTCACCCTTTTCGAGCATGTCAAGCACTTCACCGACGTTCGTAATTCCCGTTCGCTTGAGAGAGTTGAAAACCCGTACTGTGAGGTCAAGGTTTTCAATGGGAATTTCATAAACCTCACTGGTAAGGCGAGTATCTTCCTCTTCCACCTCTGCGACCATCAGGCTCTCTTCTGTTACGCCGCTGATATCGCGTAGATGCGCCATGAGAATTTGCGCGCTGCGGCTTAATGCTTCCTCAGGCTTGATCGTGCCATCGGTCCAGATCTCGATAACCAGCGAGTCATAGCTAGTATCCTGACCCACTCTGGCGCGCCCGATTTCGTAGTGCACCCGCCGTACTGGGTTGAAAATCGCATCCGTCGGGAGCTCTCCGATGGGTAGACGGCCGCGCTCATCAGAAGGGGAATACCCCCGTCCCCTCTCAACGTTCAGCTCGATTTCGAGATGTGCCTTATCGTCATCCACAGTGAACAGATAGAGCTCCGGATTGACGATCTCCACTTCAGCGGGAGCGATGATGTCAGCCGCCGTTACAACGCCCTCACCTTTCACATCAAGGCGCAAGCGGGCAGATTCGCCCTCGTGCAAGAAAAGGCGCAGTTTCTTGAAATTCAACATCAACTGCAGCACATCTTCACGGACGCCAGGAATGTCTGTGAATTCATGCGGAATATCCGTTATGCGTATGGAGCTTACCGCAGCGCCTTCCAGGGAACTTAACAGAATCCGTCGAAGAGCGTTGCCGACCGTAATGCCATATCCAGCCTCAAGAGGGCTGATCACGAATTTACTATAATTTTGAGCGATGGCTTCTCGTTCAATCTTCGGCATAACTAGGTTGGTGGTTATGACCACAATATCCCTCCGCGACCCACGACCTTAGGAACGTATCCGTGCACGGATCGATTA
>DAOUTT010000169.1 GCA_030668545.1 Anaerolineales bacterium
AGAGATGATTCGGCTTCGGAAGGTTTGTAGCTCGTATCGTAGCATAGAAAACCCATCCCGAAAGGAGGGGATGGGTTTTGTTCCTGAAGGGTGCCTTCAGTGTGGGCTTCCGGCAACATATCTCCGGAAGCTCGCGCCCGCTTAGGCAGGTGGTTTGCGAGATCTTCGCATACGTAATTGGTTGCGTCCCTCCCGACGGTTATATTCCATCTCATCCATCACTTTGTGCATGATGACAAGTCCCAAACCGCCAATAGGCGGATCATCAATCGGCGGGTCGAGTTTGGTGGGGCAATTTACAGGATCGAACGTCGGAGCATCATCCCATAATTCAATTGTGATATTGTCAGGTTCAGTTTGGACTGAGACTTCGATCTCCCCGGTCGAATCATCGCCATAGCCATGCAGAATGATGTTTTCGCAAGCTTCACTGACAGCCAATTCGCATGCGTAGCTTTCCATTTCGTCAAAGCCTGCATCCTGGGCTGCCTCTTGAATGAAGCGACCTACGCGTTCTATCTGATCAAGGTGACTATCGATCTTCATATGTGTCTTCACCATGATCCGTTAGAATGCGGCAATTGCCGTTTCGCGATCGGGAAACTGTTCAAATAGAACTTCCAAGCCCGCGATCTCAAGTGTTTCTATTACCTGCTGGCTGGGTTGGGCGATTACAATCTTTCCCCCGGCGTTTTTAACGGTTTTCCTCGCATTTACCAGGACACGCAATCCTGCGGAGGAGATAAATTCAATACCGGAGAAATCGAGGGCGATATTGACTTTGCCCTGTTCCATTTCCGCCTGTAAAGTATTTTCGAATTCACTATATGTTACAGAATCAACGCGCCCTGTAACCGTCACTACAGTAACGCGTTTATATCCTTGTACGTTAATTTCCATGATCGTCTCCTTTTATCAGGCACTGCGATTGACAACATATCGGGCGAGTTCGTAAAGCGCATCACGCTCGGGCTTATCCGGCATTAATTCTAACTGGGCCTCACCGGTTTTCGCGAATTCATCCGCTTGTTGAAGGGCACGGTTTATTGCAGAAGAACTACGAATATCCTCGATAATTTGTTCAAGTTCGTTTTCTTTGACTTGCATCTTCTGCAATCTTTCGATAAGCATTTTACCGTTGGATTGATCTTCGAGGAAATATAGAGTCGGGAGCGTAATTAATCCGTGGCGCAAATCGCTAGCTACAGGTTTTCCGATTTGGCTTTGCTCACCCGTGAAATCCAGCACGTCATCGACAATTTGGAATGCGAGACCAATGTAATAGCCATACAGCTTCATCGCTTCTACTGTTCCTTCGCTCGCCCCACCGAGAACTGCAGCGCCCTCTGTCGCCACTTCGAATAGGGAAGCGGTCTTTGCGTAGGTCCGGTCCAAGTATGATTGGTGGGTCGTAACGAACTCCTGGTTGAATAACTGCGTGATCTCGCCGCCTACAACTGTCATAAGCCCGCGGGCAAAGGAGTCCATAAGGACAAGCGATTCGGTGGCTGCGGCAAGGCGCGCTGCACGGGCGAAGATGTAGTCCCCGGCAAGAACCGTAGCCCCCTGAGTCCATTGGGCATTCAGGGTCGGGAAACCTCGTCTGAGCAAGGAGCCATCGATAAGATCGTCATGCACAAGTGTTGCCGTATGAAGCATTTCAATGGCAGCAGCGTGCACCGTAATCCGGTCTATATCTGCGTTGAGCATCAAGCCGATGAGAATTGCGGCAATCGGACGGATGCGCTTGCCACCCGAGGAGAGCAGATGATCAATGGCCTTGTCCAGGTTGGCGTGATGATGCCCCGCGCTCTGGCGCATGGCGAGCTCAACTTCCTCAAGATAAGGACGGGTCAGATCAATGAATGTTGCGGTTTGTGATGTCATGTGACCATTGGAATAGTTTTCCTGCATTTTTTGTTGTTGCCCGTATTGTGTTGAACTCGTCATCGCGGATGTCATTCACCTTCTGGGCGATCCACTCGAGATGCGCGGGTTCATTTCTTCTTCCTCGGCGTGGTTCCGGTGTCAGATAGGGAGAATCGGTCTCAATAACCAGCCGGTCAAAAGGTAACTGTGAGACAATATCGCGAAGCGTCTCGGCTTTCGGAAAAGTAATCGGTCCTGCAATCCCAATGTAAAAACCCTGCTCAATCGCTTTTACCGCAGAATCCAAATCTGCAGAGAAGGCATGCAACACGCCTGCACGGGCCGAAAGTGTGGGGGGTAGATTGAGGATCCATGTATTCAAGTGTTCCAGTATATCCCCTATCGCTTCACGGTTATGGATCAGAACCGGATATTTCAATGCGCTCGCGATTTCGAGCTGGTCAGCGAAGGCGATCCTCTGCTTCTCTGGCGGCGAAAGGTTACGATAGTAGTCTAGGCCAATTTCACCAATGGCAACGACTTTCGGTGATTGCGCAAGGCTTGCAACTTCATCGGCAAGGGCTGGCGACCATTGACTCACGTTATGAGGATGGATGCCTACAGCAGCAAAGACATCATCGTGCTTTTCCGCAAGTTCGATCGCGATCTGACTTGTCTGGAGATCAACCCCCGGAATGAGTATCCTCTCCACTCCTGCCGACCTTGCCCTACCCAGAACTTCCTCCCGGTCGGCGTCATACACCGGCAGGTTCAAGTGGCAATGAGTATCCACCAATATGGTTGGATGCTCGCTCATTTAACTCCGACCAACTTGAGACCATCTTCAAGCAGAGGCTTAACGCGATCTGCCTGAGTGGTTTCACAGTATACGCGAACGATGGGTTCGGTCCCAGAAAAACGGACCAGGAGCCAGCCGCCATCCTCAAGCGAGAATTTATAACCATCCACCTTTAGGATGTCTGTCACCTTCAAACCTCCAACTTCTTTCGGTTGGGCATTGGAGATATTCTCTTCATATTCCGCCCGTTTCTCGGGGAACAGAGGTGTGTCGATCCGATCGTAGTAGTGGGGACCAACTTTCTCGAAGAGCAGTTCGACCAGCTGGCTTGGTTTTCGATCGAGACGAACCATCATATCTAAGAGATACAATCCAGCCAGTATGCCATCCCGCTCGGGGACATGACCGCGGAAGGCATAACCGCCGGATTCCTCGCCGCCGACCATGGCATCAACTTCGAGCATCTTCGGCGCAACATATTTGAAACCAACACCAGTTTGGAAAACCGGGACATCATAGATCTCTCCGAGTTTCTCGAGCATCGAAGTAGTTGAGAGAGTCTTGACAATTGGACCACGTTCCCCTCTGGCTTCAAGAAGGTAGTACGCGAGAAGCCCAAATACACGCAGCTGGTTGACGAATTTCCCATGTTCGTCACCCAATCCAACCCGATCGGCGTCGCCATCAGTGATGAGCAGCACATCGGCATTTTCTTCAACGGATCGCTGCAGGCCCACATCAATATTGGGTGGGATCGGCTCCGGACGTGTCATCTCGGGGAATATCGGATTGCGTGTATTGTGGATCTCAATCACCTTAGTGGAACCGCCAGACAGGAGCTTCGAAAACCATCCAGCGCCATTTCCCCACATAGCATCTACCAAGATTGTTAAACCTGCGTCTCGAAGAATGTCTAGATCCACCAGCTTCTCCAGCTGGGCGAAGTACGCTGGGCTGGCATCGAAACGCTCAACTGCACCAGAAGCAAGCGCCTCGCGGATATTCACGCGTGGGATATTCTGATCGTCATCGGGAATCCCGGCCTCGATGATTCCCAGGCCTTCAGGGTCGATCGCTCCACCATATTGATCTCTTACTTTAAAGCCATTATCGGATGATGGGTTATGGGATGCGGTTATATTTATCGCTCCTGCGGCACCCTGATGGACCGCGGAGTAGGAGATCGTTGGTGTGGGGGAAGGACCATCCGTGAGAAGCACGTGGAAACCGTGGCCGGCCATCACCTCTGCCGCAGATTCCGCAAAGGCCTGTGACGCAAAACGCTTGTCGTAACCGATGACTACTGGTTTCTCCGATCCTTCAACCTTAAGAAGGTACTTAGCAAAACCATGACTGCACCGGCGGACAGCTTCAAAAGTATAGTTTTCGGCTATTCGCCCTCTCCAGCCGTCTGTACCGAATTTGATCGGATTCCGTGTCATTCTGCCTCCCTGGATATCGGAGTTAGTTTGCCAGCGAGTGGGCGTTTATGAGAAGCAGGCCAGGCGAACATCTTGACCTGGCCTCGCAAGAGAATAAGGCGCTTACGCCCAATGTGATACGAGTTCAAAGGTCGGTACAGTTGCATTCAACTGACCAATAGGATACGGATGTACATCAACCGAAAGATTATACCGTGAAAGAAAGCATGGGACTAGAGAAGGTTGTCAAAGAGGGGTGTTCATGATAAACTTTTCCCTGTTGCAACGCCTGTACCCAGGCGTTCTTTCCGCTCTCAACCAGCTTCGCCCGAAGTTGTTGTGAGGGTAAACCCGAGGAAAGGAGGACCTCTATGCGCAATTACGAAGTTGCATATATTGTTGACCCCGATGTAGATGAAGAAGGCCTTGAAGAACTCGAGGGAAAAATCACTGGTTGGATTGATGCTGCTGGTGGCAAGATCGGGGAAATCGACCGTTGGGGGAAGCGTCGGCTTGCTTATCCTATCAACAAGAAAAATGAAGGTTATTACATCTTCATTCAAGCCGAAATGCCAACAGACGCGCCCATCGCAGTCGAGCGAGATATGAGTTTGAATGAAGAACTCATGCGCTTTATGGTGACGCTCCAAGAGACGACTTAACCCGTTTTCTCGATATTTTACCTGTATCGTTTGTAAGAGCAAAGCGAGATGAGTCGAGGTATTAAACAAGTTAATGATCATCGGCCACCTGGGGCGTGATCCTGAAATGCGTTATACCCCTTCTGGTAAACCGGTCACAACTTTTAGCGTTGCCACATCACGAACATGGCACTCCGCTGATGGTGAGCGCCATGAAGATACAGAGTGGTTTAATGTCGTAGCCTGGGGGGGATTGGCTGAGATATGTAACCAGCATCTTCATAAAGGAATGCAGGTTTACGTTGAAGGTCGGCTGCAGACTCGACGTTGGGAAGACGCAGAGGGGAATAAACATTTCACAACGGAGCTTGTTGCCAAAGAGATGATTATGCTTGGCGAGAAGAAAGATACACTCCGCACGAGTTTTGAACAGGACGAGGAAGAAGGCGAGTTCCCCTTCTAAAAACTTATGCATCTGAATTTGAGATAAGAATGGAGAGATTGCTTTGACAGAACAACGCGGTCAATCAGGAAGAGGCTCAACAGGCCCAAGATCAAGAGGTGGCCCGCGTCGACAATATCGAAGACGCCCGCGACTTTGCAAGTTTTGTGCAGACAAGACAACGCACATTAATTACAAACA
>DAOUTT010000161.1 GCA_030668545.1 Anaerolineales bacterium
CAGAATGAGCGTGGTCATACGGACGGAAAAGAGGATCCAGGCGCGGCCGATTTCTCCTGGTAGGAGGTCGCTGATAATACTGCCAGCAGGGAGCATGAAGAAAAAGGTTGTGATGGCCACGAAGACGAGCAGGATATTTCGGGTCCGCTTTGTGAGGCTCCAGATTTCCGGTGATCGATACAATTGGAGACCGAGAGAGATGAAGAGGATATACAGTACAACGTCATAAGCGCGGTGATACCCAACAAGAAGTGCCCACAAAGAGAGCACGGTAAGAAGGATTTGTCGGTGTGTTGGGGAAAGTTGCTTGTTACTAATTGACTCTTTGTTTCGTTTGTACCAAAACAGGAGGGGTATTGAAACAACCAGGCTGAGAAGGATAGCGATATGTAATTCCCACGGTTTTGATGGAAAGAGGGAGGCCAGGTGGATCCCTTCCAGTTGAGAGTGGTGAACGAGCATGAAGATGTACCCGCGGATGATTTCAACTACCCCGGTTCCGCTCATTATTGATAAACCTAATAGTCCCAGGGTTTGAACGGCGAGAGCTGTAAGCGTGGTCCTGTAGTTTCGCTCAAAGAGGAGCAGGTAAAGGAAGAAGCCTATAGATAGGGAGTATTTTGAAAGCGCGATACCTAGAAGGATGCCGGCTGTGTAAGGGCGGCTCTTTGAAAAATAAATCGAGCCGAGTGCGAGAAGAAGCACAAGAAAGGTCACTTGCCCGCTGCTGCCGGCATAGCGAGTGGAGGTTAGCCCGACGAAAACCAGAACGAAGATCCAGGTTATCCATCTGCCCCATCGGTGTTCGGGAGAGAAGATGCGCAAGATGAGCGGTGGGATCATAAAGATAAAGAGCAGATTGAACCCCAACCACACCAGCTTAGCGAGAGGCCAGGATAGAAAGGCAAAACCTGAGAGAATTGCGATCAACGGGAAAGTGAGTGCTGGTGCTGGAACCCAGCCTGGAACCACCACATCTCGAAGATCCGTGACGGTTTTATCCAGATAATGTATCGGCAGTGATGGCTTCTGGTCTGTGAGAAAGGCGGCGTATGGATCTTGGTCTTCGCGCACAAAGTGGCCGGCATACCAATAGACGTAGAGGTCATTCGCGCCTGCTGGGGAGAAGGTGAATTGAATGATGCGCAGAATGCTGGCGACTGACCATATCCCCAAGGTTAGGATGAGTAGAGTTTGAAATCCGTTCTTTTTCATGGGCGATGACGGTAACATATTTAGTGTCAATACCTGCTGCTCATTAACCCTGATGATTGCGGGAGTATACAACAAGCGCCAATGGAAGGTATCCAAACGGCCCATGGGCGTCAGGAATTTCAGATGTATGAATTCTCTCACTAAACTGACGAATCGGTGTAAACTTATGCGAATTCCTTATCAAGGATTAACCTGGATATGGCGGAGACTACACCCATAGAGTCATCAGACTCCGGAGAAGTCACGCTTAGTCGTGAGCTCAGTTTATTTACCGTAACGATGATCGGCATCGGCGGGATGATCGGCGCGGGGATATTTGTCCTCACCGGCATCGCCGCGGGGATCGCCGGTCCGGCTTTGATTCTGGCATTTTTGCTCAACGGATTGGTTACCTCCCTCACGGCAATGTCCTACGCGGAACTGGGCTCAGCTCTTCCTGGCGCGGGGGGCGGGTACCAGTGGATCAAGGAAGCTCTCGGCGGAACCCTTGGTTTCGTCTCCGGGTGGATGAGTTGGTTTGCGCAGGCTGTGGCAGGGAGCTTGTACGCACTAGCATTCGGTCGCTTCGCCGCTGAATTGGTCCATGTTGCGGGGATACCGACTTTTGGCCTGACGATCAACCAGATATCGCTTTTATTTATGACGCTCATCATCATCACATTCACCATCATAAATTACATCGGTTCTTCTGAGACCGCGAGCGTCGGAAACACACTTACCGTAATCAAGATTGTTATTCTCGGGTTCTTGGTCATCTTCGGCGCATTAGCGATGTCACGCATGGATGGCTGGCAAGACCGCTTTACCACGGGATTCTTACCCAACGGGCTTGCTGGTGTTTTCATCGCCATGGGTTTCACTTTTATCGCCTTTGAAGGGTATGAGATCATAGCTCAATCGGGCGAAGAAGTTCTCGACCCGATCCGAAATATCCCGAAAGCGATTTTTATCTCAATATCCGTAGCAGTTGTGGTTTATATCCTGGTGGGCATCGTGGCAGTCGGCGCGATCACCCCGCCAGGCGATCTCGCTGCATATGAGTACCTGGGCGAAAAAGGGGAAATCGCGATTATTGAAGTAGCGCAACAGGTCTTCCCGTGGGGTATTGGCGGGCTGATCCTGTTACTGAGCGGACTCGCCTCCACAACATCAGCGCTAAACGCGACGACCTATGCCTCCTCTCGAGTCTCTTTTGCTATGGGGAGAGACCACAACCTGCCAGAATTTTTTGCTCGGATCCATCCTAAACGTCACACGCCGTATTTGGCGGTTGTGGCGACGGGAGCGCTGATGACGCTCATGGCGTGGACGCTTCCCATCGAGGACGTCGCCGCATCAGCCAGCATTATGTTCCTGCTGCTGTTCATGCTGGTGAACTTTGCGGTGCTTTTCCTGCGGCTGCAGAGCCCGGAACTTGAACGTGGTTTTCGTGTCCCACTATTCCCGATCCTTCCGGTTCTGGCAATAATCTCAAATGCCTTCCTGGCGGTAAATGTCTTCCGCTTTAGCCCGATCGCCTGGGTTTTCGCCGTAGTCTGGATTGCCATTGGGCTTCTGGCGTACTCCTTTTATTTCTCCCGGATCGAGGAGATGGAGAAACCCAAAGAGATTCTTCTGGAAGAGGTGTTGGTAAGTCGGGATTACTCCGTCCTCATCCCTGTCGCCAATCGAGAGCAAGCTCGCATTCTGGGTAAGATAGGAGCGCTGCTGGCTTGTAACAAGGGTGGAGAAGTCCTCGCCCTGCATGTGGTGCATGTTCCCGTCCAACTTAACCTATCAGAGGGCAGGTTGTTCCTCAGAGATGGTCGCCAGTATCTTGATGATGTCATCCGGCAATCAAAGAAGTGTGATGTTCCGGTACATACGATTATCCGTCTAGGGCGAAATGTGTCCCACGCTATCCGTCAGACGGCGATAGAGAATGCCTCAGATATCATCGTGCTGGGTTGGCCGGGATTCACGAAATCTTCAGGGAAGCTGTTTGGGTCCGTCGCCGATCCAATCGTTGATAATCCACCGACCGACGTCATTGTCGTGCGCCACAGGCGGTGGCGTCCTTTGAAACGCATCCTTGTTCCCGTCACGGGCGGGCGCAATTCGCGTCGGGCGGTTCGTATTGCGGTGAACATGGCTAACGCCGAGCAGCCTGACCCTGCGACGGTGACTATCCTCCACGTCCTGCCCCAAGGCGTTGATGAAGTCGGTCGCATCCGCGCTGAGCGAGCCGTCGCCGAGAGCATGCACGGTGTTGATGGTATGCCTATTGAAACGATGTATGTAGAGGGTGACGATCCTGTGGAGTCAATCCTGTCATCAGCCAAGGGTTATGACTTGATCGTGATCGGCGCAACGGAAGAGCCGGTCTTCACAAACTTCCTGGTGGGCACACTCCCCGAGCGGGTGGCGCGCGGCGCCGAAGTAACCGTCATGATGGTTAAGCGGCGCAGTTCACCAATCCACTCTTTTGTCCGCAAGGCTTTAATCGAGCCAACCCATCTGAAACCACTCTAACGGCGGCTATTTTCCTGGAAATTGAAGGTGCTATCTGAGAAAGTGTTTCGGGCATCCACAGGTCAATCTCGATGCCGGTTTTAGGATCAGCTTTTGATTAAGATGAATATTGCCGAGTCCAAAAGCGATGCCTCCGACTGCAGGCGATGCCCGTGGGCTCCATTTGGGCAGCAACCAGTGCTGCCCCGAATGGACTATGCTGTGTGATCGATGCCTTCAGAGGGAGTAAATTGAAGGTGTCGCCTGAATTGTTAGACGGTCAGGTTCTCCGTTTTCAACATAAACTGAACCGTTTGGGCCAGCGTTTCCGAGGTGAGGGGTTTTTGAAGCCAGGTTACACGCTGGTGATCGAGCAACTCTCGAGTGTGACCACCGAGCGGGTATCCAGTGATCAAGACCATCTTGATGTGTGGGTAGCGGGCTGATACTTCATCGTATAGATCCCTTCCACCCATGTTCGGCATCACTAAGTCGCTGATGATCAACTCGACGGCTCCGCCCCGTGCTTCCAGCTCTGAAAGCGCAACAGCGCCATCCTCGGCGAAGAAGACTGTGTACCCTTGAGATTCGAGGATCTCGCATATCGCGCTGCGCGTTGCAGTGTCATCTTCCACAACAAGAATCGTCTCTCCGCGACCAGACTGTATTTGGAGATCTCCCTTGGTGCTATCGGGCTCCGTTTGTTCATCTATAGCCGGGAGGTAAATGATAAAGGTTGTACCTTCCCCGGGGGTACTTTCAGCATCAATAAAACCATTGTGCTGCTTGACGATACCGTAAACCTGGGAGAGGCCAAGCCCCGTGCCTTTGCCCTGTGGTTTTGTTGTGAAGAATGGTTCGTACATGTGCAGCATCACATCCGGATCGATCCCCGAACCGGTATCGGAGACGCGGATGCTGACCCAGCTCCCCGCCTGCATCCCTGGATAGGGAGGGTGCTCAGCCTGGACCTCCGTTTGATCGAGCGCAAATCTTAGCTCGCCACCCTTCGGCATCGCATCCCTCGCGTTTAACGCTAGATTCATAATTGCTTGCTGCATTCGTGCAGGGTCGGCGTTGATGAAGTAGCCTGATTCGCCGTTGAAATCCATGTTGATCTTGACACTCTCGGGCAGTGTGCGTGAGAGGAGCTTTTCAAGATCGGTAAAGAACGGCACAAGATCGAAGGGGTGTTTCTCCATGATCGAGCGGCGACTGAAGTCGAGCACCTGTGTGGTGAGGGTCGAGCCTCGCTTCGCCTGGTTGAAGATTGTATCAATTCGCTCCTTGCCTTGTGAGGAGATCGACGGATCATTCAGTAATAATTCACTGTAAAGCATGATCGTGCCAAGAATGTTGTTAAAGTCATGGGCAATCCCCGCTGCGAGCTGCCCGACAGCGGCGAGACGGTCCTGTAGCAGGGCTCGCTTCTGCGCAAGTCGGGCTTCCGTGACATCGCGGACGACGACCAGCATAACATCTTGGTCGCCCCATTTCTGCAGTTTGACGGAGATCTCAACCGGAAACACCTCGCCTGAAGAACGGACATTCATTGTGCTGAGAATTTGGTCGTAAAGCCCGCGCTCGACCATCTCGCGGGGGAGCACGACTGGTTGACTCTTGGGGACTAGGTCTTCTACTGTCATCATGAGTAGTTCTTCGCGTGTACGTTCGTACATTTCGCACGTCCGAGTATTAATGTCCAGAATCTTTCCGTCCATACTCTCAACAAATATCGCGTCTTGAACGCCTTCGAAGACGTTTCGATAATTAGACTCCGATTGCTGCAGTGC
>DAOUTT010000253.1 GCA_030668545.1 Anaerolineales bacterium
CTTTTATTCTACAGTCGGGGCGGCCGGATTTGAACCGGCGACCTCACGGACCCGAACCCAGTGGTCAGTAACCCCTACCGCTGTCCTCACGGCTCCAACCCGTGAGGTCATTGATATGCCTCCAAAATCATCTTCAATTGAATGGGCATCTCTCATACCAACAATAACGGAATGAGGGTGGAATCTGACGGCACCAAGATGTCCTCTCCTAAGAGAGATAATCTTGGATCACATCGGAATCTTCTTTCGAGAATCGTTCGCTATATATTCGAACAGTGGTAACCAGAAGCAGCATGACGACCGGGCCGTAGAATAATCCTAGGAAACCAGCCCAGGCAACCCCGCCAAGGATACCCAGCAGAAAAAGTGTAAAATTCAGGTTTGCATCTTTGGATACCAACTTGGGTCGCAATAACACATCCACCCAATTAGCGACACCATAAAACCCGACGAGGATGATGATGGCAGAAGTCGTGTTCCCTTGGAGAAGAAGAACCGCCGAGAGGATGATTACGAGCCAGCTGATTCCAACAAGGGGAAGGATAGCGAGTACCATAGAGATGATCATGAGGAGGAACCATAAATTCATATCAGCCAGCCAGTAAAAGAATCCCATGATCAATCCCTCTAAGAAAGCGATGATGAAGAAACTACGGAAGATGGAAGAGACCATGGCGGCGGTTTTCGTGTGGTATAACTCGCTGATCTCCTTCCCCATGGGGCTAATATCCTCGATCCGCTTCACTGTGTTGTCAAACTCTGGCATGAGGGTGATGAAAATTATGACAAAGATCAACACAGTGATGAACACCTCAAGCAAAGAGACACCAATGTTCACAATCGCATCAAGAGCACTTGTGGTGTTCGCCTCGGCTGCTTGCTGAGCTTCAAGCAGCAATGTCTCAATCTGATCACTAAAATTCAGGGCTTCAATACTGGATGCATCGATCGAAGCCATGGCCGTGGAAAGCTGCGTTAGGAATACCCTTCCCAAGATGTAGACGGGAATCAAAATAAGCATAAAGACAAGCAGCAGGGTGATCGAGGCGGAGAGCCGGGATCGCCCTTTGATCCAGCTCAGATTGAGGATCCGGCTATAAAGCGGCTTCAGCACGATGATGGAAATCAACGCCACAATGATGATGTTTATGAATGGTTCGAGAATGAAGTACGCCAGCACGAGAAGAATAAGGAACGTGATCAAAAAGAATAATCGATTGCTAAGCGATTTCCGATCCATGATATCTCCTTATGTATGTGGTACTCATACGCATCCAGGGTTACCATCAGTGGTCACGATGAGCACGACACCAGTATTGGGTCAGAACTCAGAAACCAGCAATCCTTGGAACTCCATGGAGAACCTCGGATGCCTTGAAGAACTTACGCAGATGATCTGAGATGTGTATCAATCCTGCCCCTCACCTCTTAATTCCTGGATGAGCTGATGGTCGACAATTAAATTCTGATCAAAGGTTGGATTTGGCATCTCGATTCCTGCACTGGCAAGAGCAACTTCGAGTGCGCTGTTCACTTTATCCTGCATGGACCTGTGCTGATCGTAGCTCCTGATCCACCAGCGCACCCGGACTATTCTGGAAGAATCGCCATATTCAAGGAAATAGACTTCGATGGGTTTATCCTGAAGCACCCCCTCAACTGCCTGGATCGCGTCCTGAATAACCTTCCTGACCTGCGGCATGTCGGAGCCATAGGCAATTCCAAGGTCAGTTTCCAAGCGATAAGTGGGATCGGGATAGGAATAATTGATCACCTGACTGACGCCAATTTGTGAATTGGGCACCACCACCATCCGATTATTTCCAGTGAGAATGCGGGTGGTGCGAGTTCCGATTTCAAGCACTCTCCCGGTCGTTTCCAAAATACTCAGAGAGGTTGTTAGGCTGGTGTTTGTCCTTCGAGTCATGTTCAGAACCTAGTAATCACCGTGGAGCGGCTACTTCAGATCTACTCTTCTGGCGAGTTTGCCTGAGCGCATTTAGGATAAGAACCACTCTGTTAAACAGAGACCAGATAGCCGCCTCAGGTAGGGACAGGGAGTAGCCGCTCACACGGGAGTCCTAAGCTTTCTCCTCATGATCTTCTCGATGAGAAGCTTATGGAATCTGATCTCCGTAGGGTACCCGCGCCCGCTCCCGGTAGCCCCCGAAGTAGGTCGCCATATCAGCGAATATCCCTAACCCGAGGATGATCCAATCGAAGCCGATGATTCCTCCAGGAGCCACGATCATGTAATTCAGTGTCGACCACGGCAGGAAGATAAAGCCCAGGAGTGGCCATATCCAGGTATCGAACAAGGAATAGATATAGACCGGTGAGTAAACCCACCAGACCAGAATCGCCAGGCGGGGTCCTGCAAAGATCAAGGCTGTAAAGAAGCAACACATGATTTCCTCCTCAACAAGTGAGATATCGGATCGCATTCGGTTTCAAGATCTCAAAATACAACAGTTCAATCGTACGATCGGACCTCCTTTCCGGGAGAGGACATGCAGCGTGGTGCATGTGCATAACGATTCCCGATCTGGACACCTCTAATGGAGATGAGTTGCCCGCCCAATGGATGCGCAGACTTCAGTCGTCTTCAGCAGCAAGCACCGCCGCCTTGGCTTCCTCCGCCGCTTCCTCTTCGATGAGTTCGGCGGCGACGAGTGCGTCGACCGCGTCCTGTGCAGCTTCGTCTTCGATCACCTGGGCAAGATAGATTGCCCTGATCGCTTCAATAGCTGCGGCCGTCTTGATTTCCTCGGCCATAGCCACTGCCGCTTCAGCCTCAGCCATGGCCTCTTCCTCAGTTTCCATGGCTGCTTCCACAACTTCAGCAGCCTCCTCTGCAGTGGCCTCTTCGATGAATTCCGCCTCGATTAAGGCATCGATGGCTTTATCATAGGCGGCATCCTCCACCGCCATAGCTGTGGCCACCACATCCGCCGCTTCGGCCAGCGCCGCTTCTTCGATCATTTCCGCCTCGGCCAGCACCTGGGCGACCTCCACTGCCGCAGCGTACTCCACTGCTTCAGCGGCCTCGATAGCCGCTTCTGCTTCGATCATGGCCTCCAGTTCAGCGCCAACCATCATTAACGCCTGTGGTGTGATCATGGCCTGGGCAAGCGTCACCCCGCCTGCCTCTGCGATGGCTTCCCGTAGCCGGGATGCCCAGTGGTGTTCGATCACCATAATGGCCGCGGCAGTCCCGGAGGGGATGCTGTCCGCCAGCTCTTGAAGCTGATCCGTGCTTAGACCGTAATCACGCTCTGCGACGGCCAGTGCACCCATTTCCATGCCCTCGATGGCGCCCTCCACACCACCGGCTTGCAAGCCGATCAATCCACCTGCCACCGCACCCAGACTCTCGCGTTCTGCCTCACTGAGGTCGGTATTATGCATTGAGGAGACAATATCGCCTTGCTTGTTCTTCTCCACAAAGAGCAGATCCACAAGGCGGATCACGCCTCGCTTTCGAACCTTTCGCAGTTCGGCCATAATCTGACCAGTGGCTTCAAAATCTTCAAATCCGATCAGAAAAACCTGAATCGGCCCGGTCACTCGTTTTTCGTTCATCTTATTCTCCCTTCGAGCTTGTACTTCTGTCTGCCAGCTTCAACCATGTCAACGGTGATCACAACCCGCCTACGGATCGATAACCTTAACCATCGCATTGGCATTGAATGGCTAAGCATCGCTTGGCGATGTATCTTCCACCTCGGCTTCTGCGTATTGCGCAATCTCACCGGAGAGTTCATCACCTACAGTCAAGGTGACCACATTCGCACTGTATTCCGACATGCTGTCGATCACATCCTCACTATAGACATCTTCGAGCAGCATCAAGAATGCAGAGCTATCCGGGGTCAGAGACTCGCCGATCTCTTCCAGACCGGAAAGCATCGCCCTATCGATGATTTGTTCCCGCTGTTCATCGTTAATAAGTCCAAGTTGGTATAACTGTATAAGATATCCGTATC
>DAOUTT010000073.1 GCA_030668545.1 Anaerolineales bacterium
TCGAAAGACCTGATAGGACTGGGTTCGCTCTCCAAGCGTAACCGTTCCCTCCTCTATAATTTCAAACACCTCGGCCTTATACATGTCATCGCCAAGCCCTATCCGAGGTCCATCCTCTCTTGGTCCAGAAAGAAACGCGTCCAACCTGGGAACCAGCAATAGGATTAACGCTGAGAAGATGATCAACATAAATAGGGCTATGAGGAGAAACCGTCGCATCTCTCTTGTCATTCTTCCCTTCCCTCACGTATGGGCAACTTTTCGCTGAGCTGCAGCGCACCCAAATTATTGAAGGTGCAAAAGACCCATTTCAGGGTTCATCGTGTGTGGTAAACCCTTGCGCTATCTTCCTGCTCTGTTCGTCCTGCACCACCATCTTACGCGAGCTGGATAAAGATCTGCTCCTTAAGTTAGCACGATGTCACTTCTCATCTGCATCAACATCCATCCACGCGGGTAAATCCAGCGGAGGAGGGTTTTTACCATAGAGAAAATCATCCATCGGAACGGCCAGTGCTCGGAATAGCGATGAATTACGTACACCGAAACGAACGATATTGTGCAGCAAGTTATCGGGATGTGAATAGGGGCATACACGCACGCAGCGTCCGCAATCTGTGCCGGTTGTGCTCCAATAAGTGAAACATGACTCGGCATTGATCTGCCAGCGCTTAACGCCGTCAATCTCGGCTCTATCGTCAAATGAAATCGATTTGCTCGGGCAAACAACAGCACACTTTTTACACCGGGCGCAGAAATCAAGAACTGAATAATCCCTGGTCCTCTGGTCGACAGTGAGCGGCAAATCTGTCGTCACAACGGCTAACCGAACCCGAGGGCCGAGCTCGGGCGTCATCAACAACCCCATCCGGCCAATCTCGCCCAGCCCTGCGTCACGAGCAACCAGTGGGCACACTACGCGATAATTACCGTCAATGTGGGCGCGGGCGGGGTAACCGAGATTGCGTATGAATGCGGCAACCTGGACGGCAATCGCACCCGAAGCCAAATATTGCTGCGCTGATTCCATCACCGTCGGACCGTACGGAGCATGATCGAGCATATGCTTGTCCATCTCAACCGTCAGCGCGATGGCGAATTTGTATTCCAATTCAATCGGCTTACCGTATGGCTCATTACGCCCGAGGTGACTATAGAGATGATAATCCCTGAGCTCCGTGACTCCCACCGACACTGCGCCGAGCTTCCTGCCCCATTGCTTAATAAATTCAGTTATTCTCTCAGGGTCTGTGTGCACGCGCTCCTGGGCAGGCTCCTGATCGATGGTGCTTTGAAACGAGCCGACGGCTTCAAAGCTGGCTTCGGCTGCTGAAAACATGTATGGGTCAAAGTATGTTGATCCTTTACTAAGCAAACCTGGCCTTGCTCTGAACTTATCGTCGAGCGTCTTTATATCCGGCTTGCGCCGGTAGTATTCCTCAAAGCGCTCCGACCCGGGCAGTAAGTGCGCACGCGCGAACATGATATCGCGTTCGTCAACCCGAATTTTGGGTGTATCATCCTCGGTAATTTGTTTCTGTCCCACCGGGACCAAAAGGATCGCCACCGCAAGTCCTGCCGTGATGAGCAGAATTAATGCCGCTGTTTCATGGTAGGGAAACGGCATGAACCCTACGACCAGGTAAGGCAAAGACAACAGCACACCCAAAAGGGCGATCCTGCCCGTGGCACGAAATTCGCGCTCCTTGAGGGATACGATCGCAGCGCCGAACATCAAACCAAAAATAAGTACACCGATTGTGGCTGTAAGGACGCTGAGGAAATGAATTAGGTTTACCTGCATGAGGGCGACAGCTCCCGGGTGTGGTTTCCTTCATACTCGTTGAGGTCCCACGCCTATCTATGCGCTTCGCGGGGATTATCGACGAGTATGTTCTATCATCTACGAAATCTCGGGGTGATCAATCGCACGTTTTCAAGTTGGCTGCTTTTAGTCAAATTTCTAACTCAACTACTGTCGCTCAATAACGTTTCGAATCCGTTCTAAAGCTTCAACCAAAACAGATCGCGGGCAGGCGAGATTGACTCGCTCAAACCCCTCACCCTCGATGCCGAAGATGTAGCCTTCATCAAGATAGACCTTGGCTTCTTCTAGCATCATGTGCCCTAATTCCATTTTACCAAGCCCCAAACTACGGCAATCCAACCAGACCAGATACGTTCCTTCCAATGGAACGACTTTTATCTGCGGAAGATGCTCGGCTATGTACTTCTCTAAATACCGCAAATTGCCCATGATGTAATCCAACACTTGGGAAAGCCACTCCTCACCATGATTGTAAGCCGCTTCAAGTGCGACAATCCCAAAAGCCCCAACGCCTCCAAACGCGGTTCTTCCCAGGGTCTTCTTGAATCTGGCGCGAAGCTGCTCGTTGGCAATGGTGATGTTTGAAGTTTTCATTCCTGCAAGATTGAAGGTCTTACTGGGCGCTGTGCAGGTGATGCTGCTCTGAGCGAAAGCCTCGCTGATACCGGCAAAGGGAGTAAAAACATAGCCCTCGAGAATCAAGTCTCCGTGTATCTCATCGGATACAACAAGCACGTTGTTCTTCAAACAGATCTCACCGAAACGGAGCAGCTCATCTCGGGTCCAGACTCGCCCTACGGGATTATGGGGACTGCACAAGATGGCCATTTTCACCTGCGGGTCTTTGGTTTTCTCCTCAAGATCCGCAAAATCCATACAGTAGCGGCCGTTTTCGTAGATTAGCGGGTTGGTAATGAGCACGCCGTCGCCGTTCTCAACGGCTTTGTTGAAAGGATAGTAGACCGGCGTCTGAATGAGCACTTTGTCCCCTGGTGAAATGTATGTTTTTACGAGCATGTTGAGCGCGGGCACCACCCCGGGGGTAGTACAAATCCACTCGGGTTCTATTTCCCACCCATGGCGCTTTTTCATCCAGTTCACGATAGCGTTGTAATACGAATCCGTAGGGGATGTGTAGCCAAATAATCTGTGCTGCGCGCGGGCGACCAACGCCTCCACAACTGGCTCGGGACAAGGAAAATCCATATCCGCGACCCACATGGGCAGGAACCGAGTGCCTGATGATGAGTCGTCCGGTTCTTCCCGGTAAAGCAATTTATTTCCTTGCTTAATGAATTCCCATTTGACGGAATTCGTTCCTCTACGATTGATCTCCCTATCGAAATTATATTTCATTGCCACGATCTCCCTGGATTCATACAACCCCTTTCAGGCGTTAAAACTGCAGCTATCTAGAAGAGGAAAGGAATGAACAGCTTGCTTCGTCGACGATATTCTTCGAATTTGGCGTATCTCGACAGCGATTTGTCTTTCCGCAGCATATTCGGGAACCAGATGATGGCCACAAAAAGCGACAAAATCACAATCGGCAGCCAATGCATGGCCAATAAGCCGAAGCCAAGATAAATCAACAACTCTCCGAAATAATTCAGGTTCCTGGTCCTGGCCATCATCCCATCGGTAATAAGCCTTTCTGGCTGCAGCTTCAGGGAGGTATGTTTCTGCATATCCGTGCTGAAATGGAGAAAAACACCCAAAACATACAGACTAACACATGCTCCTAAATACCACGGCGGCGCTTGAACCCCTTGCGACATTAGAATCCAGGGCGCCACCCAATAGAGCGTCAACCCAGCCCAGAGATAGAGCCCATAACCCCAGCCTGTTTTTTTCTCCCAGGATTTATCTGGGAACATTAGGCTTTTCATGACCCATAGAATCCCATACGTGCCATGCAAAGCCAGGTAGATCCATGCTGTTGGGTTGTGCCATTGACTGAACATGGCCATCATCAACAATGTTGCCGGGCCAGTCGCGGCTTTGTGTGTATCGATGAAGTGTTTCTGTTTCATTTTCAAGAAGTTCTCCTTGATTACCTTCAGTTCCACAACCAAAGTTGTCAATTTTGCGTTTTGCTTACAACCCGGCTTTATTAAGGATCCCCTCAATAACCGCCACGGTTGTAGGGTGATGCTTATCACGATGTCGTTCAAACATCGGTCGTGCCTCATCCCGGGTCCATTCTTCTTTAGCCATGGTACGGAAGATCATTGCGAGAGTCACCATTCGACCGTCTGACCCAACCATGCGCTCTATTCCGGGAAGTACGTCCTGGTAGCCGCTTTGAACGGCTATTTGATAGAAGCGATTCATCATGAAATAGTTATGGCTGTCCTTGAGATTAAATATACGCTCGAGTTGACGACAATCGTCAATAGGGATCCGTTCAGGGAGCATCAGCAGGAAAAGGCGGATCTGGTCTGGGATCCAATCGGCAATTTGATGGCTGTCAGGCAGCGTGTCGGATTCGTACGCGTCTATTCTGGTTTTTACGTCATCGAAGAGGCTCGAGCTGAGGGCTGGAGCGCTCTCAGGGTAACCCGGTTCATAGAGCCATTCATCGATATCCACATTCTTGATTGCTTCTGGAAGCTCTTGCTCAAGAAAAGAAATGAAACCCTCAGTCGTCAACGATTGAAAGCTGAAGGTGGCGATGTATTTCTTGATGAAGGGATCGAAAACCTCCCGACCCACAGATTTCTCCAACTGAAGGATGAATGATGAACCTTTTTCATAGGGGATTACGGAGAAGACCGCGTCGGGGTCGATGCCGCGCTGCGAATACTTTAAGCACGTCTTATCCGAATCCATTCCGAAGCGCTCCATGACCATAACCATTTCGATTCGCCTGATGGATGAATAGAGTTGAGAATATTCATCTCCTTCAATAACCTCGGAAATTCTTGATTCAGCGTACGTCGTCCAACCTTCGTTAAGCCAAAAATCCTCCCAGGTGGCATTTGTAACTAAGTTTCCAGTCCAAGCATGCGCAAGTTCATGAGAGACAAGGTTAGCCCGGCTGCGATCTCCTAAAATGCATGAAGGGGTAAGAAATGTCAGGCGCGGGTTCTCCATCCCTCCGTATGGAAAGGAGGGGGGCAAGATTAGAACATCATAACGATCCCACAAGTAAGGACCGAATAATTTCTCGGCTTCGATGAGGGTCTGTTCATTTTCGGCAAATTCCCAAACAGCAGATTCAAGTATCTCTGGCTCGGAATATACGCCAGTATGAGGACCCAATTCTTCAAAAGCGAGATTCCCAACCGCAATTCCGAAAAGATACGAAGGGATTGGCTGGGGCATCCTGTATCGATAATGGCTGGTCTCTTCCAAAAGTTCGGTTTCAATATGCTCTGCAGCCATGACGGCCACCAGCGGACGTTGAACCTCTACTGTTGCTTCATACGTGAAGCGAACGGACGGGGAATCCTGGCATGGGAATATACTGCGGGCGTGAATGGACTGACATTGACTGTAGAGGAAAGGATGTTCCCCGCCAGCAGTTTGCTTCGGTGTCACCCACTGCAAAGCGCTGGCTTCCGGTGAGGTGGTCATCTCTATCGCGAACTCTGAAAGACTATCAAGGTCCTTTAAGTGAAGGCGATCGCCCACTATAGAATCATGTTGATCGATCTCCCAGAGGATCTCCTGATCGCCCCTGTAAACTCGGTCGATTTGCAGATCGCGAGTGTCCAGGAAGAATGAGCCGCTTACAGGTTCATCAAGGCGATAGGTGGCTTTAATCTTCAGGACTTTCGCCGAGAAATCGACGTCTATCCAAAATTGGATATGCGCTATTTTCCCCTGTTCGGTATCTGTAAACGAGTGAGGATCTGAGAATTTCATTGTTATACCTCCTGCCGGATCGTAAGCTGCTCATGGGTTGGGCAGCCTGCCGGCTGCACGTTCAGTAGATCAACCTGCCGTGCTGCTCCTTGAAAAGCTAAGGGTGACAGAAAATCCTTCAACCGTGAACGGGGCGCACAAGCTTGAGTATAAAAGCAACCATGTACCGCCCACTTGCGTGGTCGATGACCACTGCGACTAGAATATCGTCTCTACTGATTTACCGCCAGCCATGCGATGATCTATGTAATATTTGAGCCTACTACACTCTGGTGCTTTATGAAGTGGTTTCGACGAAGCCTGGTATTACGAAGAGGCTGCTTGCCCCGACAATTGTTCACTCACACTCCATAACTGACGGGCCAAGTTTTGGTCATAAGACAAGGTTGATGATTGCACAGCCTCCCTCTTGACGTAATACTGGCCTGTCAAACCTTCAACATCAGGTGAGGATGCTAGGTAGATGGATGTCCTCGCTCCCTCTTCCGGCGTGATGGCGAAGAAACCCATTATCCATTTGAGTATTGGTCCTATCACCGAAAAGTTGGTGCGCCAGATATCCGTCGCGATGTGTCCCGGGTGGAGAGCATTAACCGTGACCGTACTTCCCTTGAGCCGACGAGCGAGCTCGTAGGTGAACAAGATGTTTGCCAGCTTCGAGCGGGCGTACGCTTTCATACCGAAGTACCCTCGCTTGAACTCCAGATTGTTAAAATCCAACGAGCCATATTGATGAGCATCAGAGGAGACATTGATGATCCGAGCCGCGGGGCTCATCTTGATCACGTCTAATAACAGGTTGGTGAGCAAAAATGGCGAAAGGTAGTTAACGAGAAACGTCATCTCTACACCGTACGCCGTTTGACGTCGGGCATTGAAGTATGCTCCTGCATTATTGATGAGAACATCGAGGCGCGAATACTGGCTCCGAAAGGACGAAACGAGATCATGTATTTGCTGAAGATCAGCGAAATCGGCCAGTAGATAATGAACGGAATTACTGCCGGTCTCAGACTGGATTCGTTGGACTGTGTCTTCCGCTTTCTGGTGACTGCGACCGACAACGATAACCTGCGCGCCTCTCGCTGCAAGAGCTGCAGCAGTAATCTCACCAATACCAGAGGTGGCGCCTGTAACCAAACACACTTTTCCATACATGTCTGCGGTCGAATTGGCGGCGTTGCTCATCATTCTTTACTTATGAGGGCCTGACACTCATCACATTGATACGAAAAAACCGGTGAAGTATGGAACGAGCCAGATAACCCAGACAAGAACACTGAATTTATGGAAATTTGCGATTGCCTTCTCATCTTTTCGGATAAGCACGATGCTCGCCCAGGCAGCGTGAACAAGCATCAACAGGATTGCTAACACTCCCGTAACTCCATGGATATCAAACGTAAGGCCTCCAGCCATCTCCATCATCATCCCTGTCCCCACAGTGTCGAATACAAGACCTCCCCAGAAGAAGATCAAATGCCATCCTTTCAATCGACCAGCAAAACGCTCGCTCCAAACGCCTATTGTGTAAAACACCAACGCCAGGCTAATCAGGATCGTGGAAAGCATCATTTCACTTGCCATAGGAATTCCTTTTCATTCTTTCATCTCCCCTCGACTGCCTCCTGAGATCTCTGAAATCGATCTCCAAGACAACTTATTTATCCTTCCCCGTAGGCTCAAGGAAGATCAGGAAAGGGATGCGCCTCGAAGAACGCCCACATCACCTGGCTGGCACTAATGTCACGGCTTGTTTTACCAACGAAGGTAGGCCGGCCTCCCGGCCAGGCGTGTCCCCCTCCCTCGATTGTGTAGAAAATGATCTCTGATGTGTCCTTGCAGCCAGCATAGCGTACTCCTCTAGCATCACCCTGCACAGGGATGAGTTCGGGCACTGGGGAACAACCATCACGATCAGCCCATTCCTCGATATACGATGTTACAGACGGGAAGGAGACGGGAGGCGAGGATCGATGTATCAGCTTGGAGATAAACGATTCGGGCGCTATTCCACCTTCATAGGCGACGAGAGGATCCTCTGTCCCATAGAAAGCAATCAGCGGGATGGGTCGCTCCGGATAGCATCCCCCTGGTGGTTCAACTGGTGGACCGGTAACTACCCCGACCGCGGCTACCTTGTCAGCCATTTCACAGGCCACACGGTTCGCCATTGAGCCCCCGTTGGACATCCCATCTACATAAATTCGCGAGGGATCGACGGCCACGATATTCGATACGTCGTTTATTAAATCAGCTATAAATTGAACATCATCCACGTCACTATCCGTGAATGCCGTGCTTGAGTTCCAACGGAGAGGAGAGGATGTGCCCTGCGGGTAGACTACGAGAAAACCTTCATTGTCAGCAACCTCGTTCCAGCGAGTCAAGTATTCCTGACCTTTTGGGTTTGAGGTAAATCCGGGCAAGCTGATAACCAAAGGTAGAGATTGATCCCCGTCGTAATCAGGAGGAAGATGAAGCAGATAACAGCGCTTCAAGCCAGCGGACACTAGTGATCTGGCTGACGTGCCCGGCCGTGGAGATTCTGAGTTCGAGCCTATACACGCGGTGTAGGGGTTCATGGCCAGGAAAACAAATAGGCAGGTTACGCAGATCAGCACCAAGGCAGCGATGCCGGTCAGGCGAAGAAGGAAACCCAATTTTGTACGTCGCATATCAAGCCCTATTGCAGGATCTCCCATCCCCTCTCCATTGCGTATGATTCAAGAAAAGCATCAGGAACAACTGCTACGGGAAATCCGACAGCTTCAAGTAAGGGGATATCTGACTGGCTATCCGCGTAGGCGCAGCTCTCCGACCAATTAATATCGCTCGTGCCATGCAGATACTCCTCAAGCCGCGTCACCTTATGTTGACCCTGACAAACCGGAAATTCGCTGCCACCCGAGTAGCGCCCATTCTTCATCACTATCGGTGTCCCCACCGTTTCCTTGATCCCCAATTGATGCCCGATTTCACGAAGCAGCGGGGAGA
>DAOUTT010000097.1 GCA_030668545.1 Anaerolineales bacterium
ATCTGTGATGCTCCTCGGATCGAGCGTAGGAGAGAACCTGAACTGGGAAACCTCTCTTAGCTAGAAGTAAAAGGAACATATTGAAACTGCTTATGTGCCCGCCCACGAACACAACGCCATGCCCACTGCTCTGGGCTTCGAGTGCACTATGAATTAAAGATTCATCAATTTCACAGACCGATTCAAGACCATCTAATCCGGAAGCCATCATCCTGAACCAATCCACATAACCATGCGCCGCGTTCTGCAAGACCCTGCCGACTCCACCATCAAGTTCTGACGACGAGTAAGAGATCCCTTTCACAACCGCGAGGTTGCTCCGTACTGCTTGATAAAGTGCACTGTCTTCCTTAGCAGCGAGCCTCGCAGCTATAAAGTCAGCTAAGTGGAAAGCCTGCTGTCGAGTTAGCACTCGACCCAGAAATGCTCCAGCCATAGGTCCTATATAGCTGTTGATGAATTCATTGAGCGCCATCGATACGCAACTCCCCGAGGTTAATCATGATACCAAAACATCATTTACCTAAGCGTTCGGCGTCTGTTCGTTTTTCAACTCCTGAACCCTCTTATGCGCCACCCAGACCATATCTATGAACTTGACCGAATCATGAAATGGGTGAAAGTAACTCTTCTTCCCAATTCCATAGATCGTACGTATGTCCACCCATCCGATGACCAAATCAGCCGCTACGGCTTCGACGACAACTTCTACTTCGAATTCAAATCCCGTTCGTTCCATGTCCACAGTCTCTAGCAATTTACGTGTGTAGAGACGGTACCCACATTGGTTGTCATAAATCCTTATTCCCAGGGCTTGCGAGAGCATCCATGTTCCGACCCCATTGCCGAAGGCGCGGTAAAGAGGCATCTCCCGGAAATCACGGCGACCGATGATTAAATCCCCCTCTTCCCGCTCGTAGGCTTCGATGAACTTAGGTGCTTCCTCTGGGTCATGCTGTCCATCTGCATCCAGCGTGAGCACGGCATCGTAGCCTCTTTCCAGCGCCCACGTGAATCCCGTAGACAGCGCCACACCCTTGCCCATATTCTGTGGATGGACCACAACATTAGCCCCCACATCCCGGGCAGTGGGTACTGTGTCGTCGCTTGATCCGTCATCAACCACAAGAACGGGTAAGGAATCACGAAATGCTTCAATGACCGGTCGAATTCGACTTGCTTCATTCCAGGCAGGAATTAATACGAGTATATTTGGTCTACTCATCCGTTGAACCCTTATTTATCCTTGTCACTGACTCTCAGAAGCCCTGATCCAGTAGAGAGCATGACAGTCTATATGACCCAGTTGGAAAATGACAGCGAAACATCATTCACACGTCAGGCACGCTTCGTCGTTTAATTCTAGTCTAGCCATGCCAGAGGTCAAGTATTCAGATCTTGCAGAAATGTACGGCCTGTTGGGGGAACCCTGGCAATGAGTTGGCAGACAATCGAGTGCTATTTACCTATTTGCATGTTAAACATGATTGGCTACACTATTATTATGTTCTGGTTTCGGAGGTAAAAAAGCATGGGAAAAGTTATCGGGTATATTGCAACCGCTATCCTCATATTATTCGGTGTCCTTATGATCATAGGCGCCACCGATGAAACCGGAGATCCAATATGGATCCCAATTGGCGGTTTCCTAATCGTACTTGGCCTCGGGATGATCTGGCTTATTGGGCGAAAAGCAAAATCGGATTCTACCGAGCTGATCCAGAAGATTGAGCTCTCTGGCGATGTAAATCTTGAAGCGTTATCCTGTCAGAGTTGCGGAGGCGCATTGTCTCCTGACAATATCAAGATGGTCGCTGGTGCGCCTGTCGTCACATGCCCCTATTGCGACTCTACCTATCAACTTTCAGAAGAACCCAAGTGGTAACTAAAACGATTTTATTTGGTACAGCATAAAGTGGAGCGACTTATGACATCTTTACTTATTCCATCTCCATTTGAGGGACCTACGGTGAACAAACCAAAACAGTTTTCGAGCCGCAGCAGAATCTGGAAAATCTTGTGGATTATAGCGATCCTCGCATCCATGCTTCTTGTATTCTCGTCGCCTGTTTTCGGACAATCCTCCTCGTTCACCGTCGACCAGGTGATCGTTGATGTGTATTGGGAGTCGGATGGAAGCGCCCGAATCATCTACATGATCGCTTTCACCAACGACCCCTCCGGCCCACCGATCGATTTCGTCGACATCGGGACGCCAAGTAATAATTACAATCTTGGGTACATGTCAGCGACGATCGACAACATCACCATCGCTCACATCGCTGACTCCGAGTACATATCCACCGGCATCGAATTGGGCTTAGGCAGCAACGCCATTCAGCCAGGCCAGAAAGGCATAGTAATCGTTGACCTGGGTCCAGTAAACGGACTTCTCTACAAAGATTCCCAGGAAGACGACTACGCCAGCGCGCGCTTCGAACCTAATTACTTCGACAGAGACTTGGTCCATGGAAGTACAGACATCACGGTGAGATTTCATCTGCCGCCTGGAGTTCAGCCTGATGACCCCCGCTGGCATGAATCGCCGAGCGGCTGGTCCAGCGAACCCGAAACTTATCTAGACAATGAAGGACGTGTTGTTTACCAGTGGCACAATCCCGGGGCGAACGCCTACACAGAATACGAGTTTGGCGCATCCTTCCCCAGCGAATATGTCCCGGCCGACAGCATCAGCTCATCATCCCTTCGATTAGATTTAAGTGCGCTGACACCCATCTGTTGTTTCGGCGGTTTCTTCTTATTGATTCTGGGGATAATCGGTCTTTCGGTTTACTCAACCAATAAAAGTAAATTAGACTACTTACCACCGAAGATTTCGATTGAAGGGCACGGTATCAAACGCGGATTGACCGCAGTCGAAGCAGCTGTACTTTCCGAAACGCCGCTCGACCGGGTGCTCATGATGATCCTTTTCTCCGTGATAAAGAAAGGCGCGGCCAAGGTGGTGAACGAGGATCCTCTCACCCTCGAGCGCCTCGATACAGGATCGAAAATCCGGGACTATGAACGTGATTTTCTCAAAGCGGTAATCGATGAACCCAAGAAGAAGCGACGGTCCAACCTGCAGACGGTGACCATTAATCTTGTGAAGTCCGTACAGAAAAAGATGAAAGGCTTCAGCCTTAAGGAAACCAACGCGTATTACAAGTCGATCACCAAGAAAGCCTGGCAGCAAGTTGAAAATGCGGAGACTCCGGAGATCAAATCGGAACGCTTCGCCGAAGATATCGAGTGGACGATGCTCGATGACGACTTCGATGATAGAACCAAACGAGTATTCAGGACAGGCCCGGTATACGTGCCGATGTGGTGGGGCTCGTACCGACCAAGCTCAATTCCCAGCACTAAATCAGCCGCACCAATGCCAAGCGGGAAAGGTATCTCGCTCCCGACACTCCCCGGCTCAGACTTCGCAGCCTCCGTCGTGAACAGCGTTCAGGATACCGCCGCAGGTCTTGTGGGGAGTATTCCCGGCTTTACACAGGGTGTGACCAAGACGACCAATCCACCACCTCCTCGCTCCATCAGCTCCGGTTCATCCAGGAGCGGCGGAGGATGTGCCTGTGCCTGCGCATGTGCGGGATGTGCTTGTGCCTGTGCTGGAGGGGGTCGGTGAGATTGCACCTCCCCTTTCGTGGTGATTTGAGCGGAAAACGCTTCGAACCGGGTCTCTACGCCTATACCCAAGAATCTGAGGATGGGCGCGCCCAGATCCACCTGCGGATCGATCAGGATGGAACGGGACTGCTCCTGATTAACGCCAACCGAGCACTTCATCTGAATTCCACAGCAGCCAGGATGGCGTGGTTGATACTCGAGGAACTGCCAGAACCTCACGCTATTCGGGAAATCCGCAAATCCTTCAAGGTCTCATCCACTCAAGCTCGGAGAGATTTCAGCGAGATTCAAACGCAAATCAATGAGCTAATCAAACCCGACGGGGCATGCCCTGTCCATGATTTGGCAATTGACATCCTGCCACCTTTCGCAGCGAAACCCAGCGCACCCTACCGGATGGACCTGGCGCTGACATATCGCTGCAACGATAACTGCCCTCACTGCTTCAACTCCTGATCGCGCGACTATCCCGAAATGGAGACGGGGGATTGGATTGACATCATCGACATCCTCTGGGATTTGGGAATCCCGCATATTTGTTTCACGGGCGGTGAAGCCACCCTGCGTTCCGACCTGCCAGATTTGATCGCTCATGCACAATCGAAGGGACAGATCACAGGACTGCTCAGCAATGGCCGACGTCTCGCTGATCGCGGTTTTTTAGACCGTTTGCTTACGGCGGGTCTGGATCACATCCAGATCACGCTAGAGTCACACCATGAAGAAGTCCACGACAGAATGGTCGCGACTCGCGGCGCCTTCCGTCAGACGGTCGAAGGTATTCAAAATTGCGTCGATGCGGGTGTCTACGTGATGACCAACACGACAATGCTCGCTGAGAATGGTCCCGAAATCGGGGAGACCGTTGATTTCCTCGCCGATCTGGGAGTTAAAACTGTCGGCCTCAACGCGCTGATCTACGCCGGTAAAGGCGCAACCGTGGGAACTGGGATGCTGGAAGCAGACCTCGGACCGCTCCTCGAGCGCGTGCGCGCGAAAACGGACCAGTACGGGCAACGGTTGATTTGGTATACGCCAACCCAATACTGTCACTTCGATCCGGTTCAGATGGAGCTAGGCGTGAAAGCTTGCACAGCGGCGTTATACAACATGTGCGTCGAACCCAACGGGGATGTGATCCCATGTCAATCTTTTTATGAACCGTTGGGCCATATCCTCCGCGATTCTTGGGATAGCATCTGGAATCACGAACGCGCGATCTGGCTCCGCGAACGAAAGTATATTCCCGCCGCCTGCGAGAATTGCGCCGTACTTTCTGAGTGCGGCGGCGGATGCCCACTTACATTGATGAACCGATCAGATCACGAGCCCATCGCTTTTCAGAATCTCGTGCCGCACAGTATCTAGCCAGAAGGACACCATCATGGACTCAATAATTGCTCGTTTCTTCACACCAAAAGAACCGCCCCCCGCCCCGGATCCAGGGGTTTATCAAACTATGTTCCCGGAAGATGCGGAAAAACCGAACCGACTACATCTGCGCGTGGAGAGCGATGGGACAGGTTTACTTTTAGTTAATGCGGCGACTGTGCTTCACTTGAACCAAACCGCAACCGAGCACGTTGCCTTGTGGATCCAGGGGTTGGATGAAGAAGATGCTGCAAGAATTATGGCTGCAAGATATAAGTTGAGCCGAAAGCACGCCCTGCGGGACCAACGCGAGCTGCGGGATGAAATCCTTACCTTAGCGACAGAGCCTGATCTTGACCCTGTACTATTCCTGGGGATGGATCGTGTTGAACCTTACAGCATAGCCCCTTCCGCCCCCTACCGCCTGGATTGCGCGCTCACGTACAAACTTGACGAACAAGGCACTCTCGATCCACTCGCGAGAGAGCGTGTAGATAGAGAGCTTTCTAAGTCGGAGTGGATGCAGATTCTATCCACAGCATGGGATGTGAATATTCCTCACGTGACGTTCACTGGAGGTGAACCAACGCTGCGGGAAGACTTACCCGATCTTATCCAATACGCGGAAAGCCTTGGACAGGTCACGGGGATTCTTACGCATGGAAAGCAGTTAGCTGATCCTGCTTACCTCGATCGTCTCGACAAATCTGGTTTGGACCATATCCTCATAGCATTCGCTCCCGATGACCCTGTTGCCAGGCAAGGCCTGGAACGGGCACTTGAGACGGATATCTTCGTCGCTGTCCATCTGACGCTGGATCCAACAACAATTCCCCAGATTATTGACACCCTGGAAGAACTCTCCCAGATGGGGGTAAAGGCTGTCTCTCTTGCCGCGATCGAGAAATCTGACCAATGGGTCAATGCGTTAGAACAAGCCCGGGAGAAGGCCGCTGCCCTTGGGTTAGATCTCATCTGGGACCTTCCAGCGCCCTATTCAGATAAGAACCCAATTGCTGTGGAACTCGAGAATGTGCATCAAGGTGCGGGACGTGCTTGGCTATACGTAGAGCCAGATGGTGACGTCTTGCCGACGCAAGGCGTGAACCAGGTCCTTGGGAACATCTTGCGTGATCCATGGGATCAGATCTGGGATCAGGCAGTCTCAAGCTATCACGCCACTCCTTGATGGTTGCTCGCTAGCCCTCCGGAATAGCAAAAGAGTTAATCGATGCTGTACCTTTAGCGGGTCCTCATGCAGCAAGAAACCCTAGAGCGTTTGCACTCGCGCTACCTCATTCAGGCAACTTGGAGCGCTTCAATCCGAGAGCAGCTTTTTGATTCCATTCAGATTCAAGGGAAGGACAAGGTTCTGGAAGTTGGCTCTGGCACGGGCGTGGTCAGTGCAGAAATAAGCCAGCGGTTTTCATTGGAGAGCGTTGGCGTTGACATCGACCGTTCTGCAGTAACCTTTGCCCATAATAACGACCCTACGTCCTTGTATCTCGCCGGAGACGGCAACAATCTACCTTTCCAACCCGCAGCATTCGACGTGGCTGCCTGTCATTTTCTTCTGCTCTGGGTTGAAAACCCGGACAAGATCCTCGCTGAGATGGTAAGGGTCACAAAGCCGGGCGGTTGGATTCTGGCATTAGCAGAGCCTGATTATGGCGGGCGGATAGATTACCCTCGTGAGCTTGAAACCGTCGGTCAAGGGCAGATTCAAGCGTTGCTCGACCAAGGCGCCAATCCATATCTGGGACGGACACTGAGTGCGCTTTTCCACTCCGCGCAGTTGACCGAGATCCGAACCGGTTTACTTGGCGGAGAATGGCAGGGAAGCATAGATGAGGATCAACTGGAATCTGAATGGGAGACACTGGCTCAAGATCTGAGCGACTTACTCCCCGCCGATGAGATCGAACGATTTAGACGGATCGACCACGAAGCCTGGGAGATGGGGACGAGAGTCTTGTTCGTCCCGACATTCTACGCCGCTGGCCGCGCCCCGCTCTAGATCGTGTCATTTCGAACCCCTGTTGGGGGTGAGAAATCCCTGAGAGGACTCAATTTAGCGCAACAGTCTATGGGGAACGGAGAATTAATTTTCCAATAGAATATGATCTCAGGAGTATCGCACTAGGGATTTCTCGCTGCGCTCGAAATGACAGTTAATGGTGCTAAGCCCTTCCCGATCTGTCATTGCGAGGAGCCCGCCAGGGCGACGTGGCAATCTCCGCCTAAGACGCGAGGAGACTGCTTGGGTTCGTTCTCGTTGACCGGTTCCCACTTATCGTCATTCTGAGGAGCAAAGCGACGAAGAATCTCGTTCCTGGCAAGCAACACCCGTCAATTCAAACAACGAGATGCTTCGCTACGCTCAGCATGACATTAAGGGGCCGACCCATGGATCAGCCCGTTCTTTACCCGTTATCAAGACCGGTAGGGGCACGGCAATGCCGTGCCCCTTCGGGCGCACACATCGATATTCCCCCACATTA
>DAOUTT010000320.1 GCA_030668545.1 Anaerolineales bacterium
CAAGACGACGGCGATGTGTGTCTTCAGAACTTGGGTTCCCAGGAGAGGGATTGAGCCAGCTAAGATGTCAAACTGGGGAAAGGGTTTTACATTTGAGCCGAGCATACCCCGATAGAAGTTCTGCCAGAATAAAGATGCACCGATCGCAGTGATCAGCGGAACGAGGCGAGGCGCTTTACGCAGAGGTTTATAGGCAATCCGCTCTGTAAGAATTGCGACGCCCACCGAAACAAGCATTGAAAAAAGAGCGATTATTAAGAGGGAAATAATTGGGTGGCGGTTGAGAAACCCCGTCGCTGCCATCGGACCGGCAATAAAAACCGTTGAGGTCATGATGCCGGACATAAAGAATTCGCCATGGGCGAAGTTGATCATAAAAAGCACGCCGTACACTAAGGTGTAGCCAATTGCGATCAGAGCGTACATGCTGCCCTGGGCGACGCCAAAAATAACGAAGTCCGTCCACTGTCGTCTTGAATAGGGGTTATCCAGGATCGTTGCGACTGTGCCCCAGATGACAATGATGATAATGACGGCACGAATAAGCCATAGGAACAAATCGATGTAATCTATCTTCGCAAAGAGCTTTTTCATATCGTCACTCCGAAAATGTATAGGATGGATCCGAGAAATTGGTCCCGGATCCATCCTTGAAGATCTTACTTATTCAGTACGACAGGATGCCGTCGAACCACAGGGTTATGGATTACGGCCAGATCTTGACGTACTCGCCGCCCTGAAGCTCAGATACTGAGATCTTCGGGTCAGCGCAGTCACCGAATTCATCACAAGTCAAAGTGCCGGTGATGCCGGTGAAGTTCGCGGTGGCGTACAGGCAATCGCGCATCGCCTGGCGACCGATGTGGAGTGTGCCATCTTCGTCCACGCCAACTTCCTCGACGCAGGCGAAGATCATATTTGCTGCATCGTAAGCGTGAGCGTGGAAGACTGAAAGCGTCTCAACACCGTACTTGTCCAGGTAGGCGGCCTTGAAGTCTTCGTACTCGCTGCCTGCGAAGGAGATATCCGGTCCGGAGAAGTACATGCCTTCGCCAGCTTCGCCGATCGCAGCTGCAGCTGAGTCAGAGATGCATCCATCAGCTGCTGCGATAACGGTGTCCTCCAGCCCAGCGACTTCTCGCGCCTGCTTGGAGACGAAGGCGCACTCAGCCGTGAAGATGGGGTAATACAGGAACTCTGGCGGACCGGCAGCCGAAACAGCGGTGAGAACCGGGCGCATATCTGTATCGCCGACGATTACGGCGGTGAATTCTACAACCTCGCCACCCAAGGCAATGTAAGCCTCGCGGAAAGCATTCGCAAGGCCCTCGGTGTATGGATCGCCGTCATGGATTGCGGCGGCAGTTGTCAGACCGAGCTCGTTATAAGCGAAGTCAGCAATTGCAGCGCCCTGGACCTTATCGTTGTGTGCCGTTCGCAGGTAGCCAGGATTCCATGCCTGATCGGGATCGGTGAGGCTTGGAGCAGTATTCGAGGGTGAGACCATGAAGTATCCGGCCTCGGAGACAACATTGGACATCGGGACGCCAGCGCCGGAGCAGCTGGTGCCGATGACGCCGACGATTGTCGGGTCAGCGACGATCTTCTGGCCGGCAGTTTGACCGCCCTCTGCGTTGCAGCCATCATCCTCTGCCTGGAGCTCGATATCGTGCCCGAAGATTTGGCCTTTGAAATCCATGGCGATCTCGACACCGTATTGGGAATCGATGCCAAGATCGGTGTTGGGGCCGGAGATTACGAGCGCCGAGGCGATGCGGACCGGCTCATCAGGTGCATAGTTGACGCATCCCAGCGCGTCCGTGCATTCGTAGGGCTCTGCCCCACCACAAGCTGTCAGTAAAAGCGCAGCTGTTAGGAGCATAGCCAGCACAAAAAAAATGCGTTTCATTACTTCATCCTCCTCAAGATTTATTAAGAACTTAGGCGAAATAGTTACAGTGTTAATGGAGTGTTAAATTCCGAAAATAATTTTCCAGGTATCTCTCCCTTCACTATCTTGAATCGAGGAAATTTATTTGTGAGTGTCTGTCCCCCAATAAATCTATTTTGACATTCTATAACTATCTTAGTGTTAATGTCAAATTTTACTTGTCACAGAAAAGAAAGATATCAGACCAACTATCAACCCTTACTAACTGAGTTGTGAGTAGAATTCCACAGCTCGCTTGACGGATCTAGAAGGTCAGACTAGGATGAACGCGCCGGGTGGGAATAGGAGTTCTTTGGGAGATAAAGAGCGTTGACTCATCAAAAGAGGCTTGGTGATTGGGGGGAGACCGAGGCACGGCGCTACCTGGAAACGAAAGAGTACGTCTTCATGGAAAGGAACTTCCGTGTTCCTGAAGGCGAAATAGATTTGGTAATGCAAGATGGTGATATCGTCGTCTTCATCGAGGTGAAGACGCGGACATCTGATAGTTTTGGAACGCCGGAGGAAAGCGTATCCAGGGAGAAGCGTAAGCGACTTATACGTGCGGCGTGGGCTTTCTTGCAAGAACGGGAAAGGATCGACGCTTCATGGAGGATCGATGTCGTAGCAATCGAAGCCTCCCCAAACTGGACGATCCAGCGCCTTGATCATTATCAAAGTGCATTCGACATCGATTTCAATAGCCTATGAGAAAAAGCCAACCCGTAATCGCCATTCTCGGCCCAACCGCCGTTGGAAAGACGCGTATCTCGATTCCTCTCGCTGAGCGATTCGAAGGGGAGATCGTCTCTGTAGATTCGCGACTCATATACCGGGGCATGGATATTGGCACGGCGAAACCAACGCTCGAAGAAAGAAAGCGAGTCACGCATCATCTCATTGATGTAACCGACCCTGACGACACGTGGAACCTGGCGAAGTATAGCGACGCGGCTTTAAATGTGATCCATGATATCCATGGACGGGGGAAGGTTGCATTCCTCGTTGGAGGTACGGGGCAGTATCTCCGGGCGATTCTTGAGGGTTGGACCCCGCC
>DAOUTT010000135.1 GCA_030668545.1 Anaerolineales bacterium
ATCTATGAATACCAGGACTCGCCAGTTATCGAATATCCAGATCAAACATCAAGCTCTTTGTTCAAACCAACTATGCAAATCCAAATAAATGGAAATGTCATTATCACTTACTCTTTTTCCCATTGAAACGCACTCCGGAGCAGCTTGGGCAGAGCCCGCCTTGAGGTTTGATAAGTTCTGAGCCCGGAGGTTCAGCTCCGGGCGGAGCAGAGCAGTCTATATACGCTAAATTTGGAGCAGTACCAAATCATCAAGAAAATCCCCCCTCAGGATGGGTTCATCTTCTCCTGCATCGAGAGCTTCAACGCGTGTTTATATATCTTCTGGATTCGAGCAGCGTCTTCCTGCTGTTCTGCGGCCTCCAACTGTTGGGCGGTTGAAACAAGAGCATTCAGCAGATCGCTATCGATTGCCTTTTTATTCTCCTCCAGCAGCTTAATTGCACCTTCTTCATTCTCGATTTCAAGTACGCGTTGAGCGAGCTTGAGCCCCTCTGGCATTGATTCTTGAGCGAGAGATCGAAGACGCTGTTCGATCGCTGACAGACGGTTAAGGAGGTCCTCATCCTTCCGTTTTTCCGCATCCTGTAGGTTAGCTTGAAGGATGCCCACAAAGAGATCGTCGATCATTGGCAGGGCTTGCATTAGCGCCTGATCCAGGTCTTCTGCGTCAAGCAGAGTCTTCAGCAGAGCAGCGGACTGCGCCGCTCGAGCCTCTTGAATCCGATCCAACTCTTCCGTGATTTCGAGAATTTGCTGTCGTAAAGAAGAAAGGCGTTCACTCTCTTCGTCCTCCGCCTTATCAATCCTTTCGGTTAGGAGTTGGAAGAAACTGTAATCCAATGCGGGGCGAGTGAGATTGGCCAATGCAACGACACGATTTTCATCGGGCGCTTCTACGAACAGATCGAGAAGCGTCTCGTGGGTTAAACCCTGCTCAGATAGAGCTTGCAGGCTTTCCGTTGCTTCTTTTACAGCTTCTTCCTGAGCCTTCAGCTTCTTTCCAAAAGAGCTAAACTCGATGATTTTCTCCAACCTGGCGCCCATTGCCTCTCTAGCATTCCCATCGCCTATTGACTGAAGAGCGAGGCTGGCCATCTGGAAAAAGGTTGCATTGAACTCAGCGTCGTGTTCCTTAACGAAAGGCTCGAATTGATCTTCCGGCAAGGTGAGCACTTCCTCAAAGAGTCGCATGGTGGTCCGCTGCGCCTCGATGTCTTCCTTCGAAATCCCTTCTGCTTCCAATACTCGTTCGACAAGTCCTTGCATCGTCAGGATGGCTTGCGGTTGGAAAAGGTACCCTTTTCGCTCCTCGGGAGGAAGCTGGTCGGACACCCGCTTGATCATCTGACCGATGATGCGTTCCTGATCGTCTTTCGGAAGGTTCGCTTCTATGGGGACATAGGTCAGTAAAAGCTCATGCAGCGGATCGTGATAAACGATTGGGACTGCGACAGTTCCATCGAATCCGCACACGCCGCACTGAATATGGTTGAACGATCCTGAAAGAAGACGTGCTTTAGCGCTCGGATCCTGGCCCACGTCGATCAGCTGCTGGATCTGAGCCTGGATAGGTGACTTACAATTGGGACAATGTGTTTGAGTTGCGCTTGTTACCATATTATTCTTCAACCTCGGTGTTTTTCAGTATGGGTAAAGAGAAACAGATACATGCTCCATTCTTCACGCGGTCATTTACCCAGATTCGACCTTCATGGGCTTCGATTACAGCTTTCGCGAGGAAGAGCCCCAAACCTGCTCCCTTGATCTTCCGGCTGGTTTCATTAGAGCGATAAAATAGATTGAATATCCGGGGCACATCCTCAACGGCGATTCCCGGACCTTCGTCGTGCACACAAATAACAACTTCATTCTGCTTGGTTGCCCCGGAGATGGTTACTTTGCCTCCGTCCGGAGAGTATTTCACAGCGTTGGAAAGCAAGTTTCCCATTACTTGCATCAAGCGAGTCTCGTCGGCGTAGACAATGGGAAAATCCGAAGGGAAATCCATCTGGAAATCATGCTGATCCGATTGTGTTTTGAAGCGGTCTGCCATCTGCTGTGCGAGGTGATTGATAGAAACCTGTGAATGATTCAACTTGAGCGCGCCTGCCTGCAGGCGTGAGGCGTCCAACAAGTCGTCTATCATCCCTGAAAGATGGTCAGCTTCCTCCTCGATCACGGCTAAACTATCTTCTACAACCTCGGAATCCCAGCGTGCATCCTCTCTGCGGAGTGTGCCGACATATCCCTTGATCAGCGCGACCGGAGTGCGTAACTCATGGCTGATGATGGAAATAAACGTGCTCTTTAATTCTTCTGCCTCGCGAAATTTTGTAATATCGCGCACGGTGGCAACGATGCTCAAAAGTTCCCCCGTTTCATCAAAAGCGGGCGCGTAGGTAATGCCTACGCTTACAGCGCCGCCGTCCTTCGTGATCAGATCGCCCTCTACGTAAAGTGTAGCCTGTGCGCTTAGGGGCCAACCACCTGATTCCGCATCTTCAAGGGATGTACCTGATTCTCGGTTGAGCCAAAGGATGATCTCATTGTGTTGTTGACCGATAACGCTTTCAGCCTTATAGCCCATCAAACTCGAACAAGCCCGATTGAAGCGGGTGAAACGGTAGGATGGATCAAGGATGAAAATACCATCAGCGGCAGATTCCAATATAGCATCCAGATGATGGTGTTGCTGAGCAATTTCTGTGAAGAGCGTCGCATTGTGAACCGCTATAGCTGCTTGTGAGGCGAAGGCGCTCAGGAGTTTGCGATCATCGGCAGAGAACTGGCCGCGGTAAGACCTGAAGACGAAGATAACCCCGACGGTCTCCCCCTTGACATTCATAGGCAATCCTACGCCGGTGAGCAGACCCATAGAGGCTGCCTGTGTTATCCGCTGCAGGCGTCGGTTGACCTCAGGAAGTTCAAAGCGAGCGGGATCGCCGTGGTCGGGGATATCCGTAAGTAGTGGCTCGAGATAGCGCACGAATTCCGGGTTAATTCCAAAGGTTGAGGCGATCCGCCATTCGCCTTCCGTATCACGCAAGGCGATGAGACCTGCACTTCCACCAAGTATCTCCGCCGAGAAACGGACGATTTCAGCGAGGACGCGATCCAGATCGAGCTCTTCAGTGATCGCTCGGTTGATCCTTAGTAAATAATCGCGCTGGCGGACCCGGAAATCAGGAAGCATTCGTCGCTCTTACGCTTCAGCTTCAGCGGAAGTGATTGCGTCTTCGAGCATCTGGAGTCCTTCGTTGATAAGTTCCTGTGAGATGTTCAGAGGAGGGGCGATACGGACCGAGTTCTTGCCACTGCCCAGCGTGATCAACCCATTATAGAAAGCCTTATCAACAATACGATCCCGAAGATCAGCCGCGGGTATCTTGCTCTCGCGGTCCTTAACAAATTCAATTCCGAGCATCAGGCCTTTACCGCGCACCTGACCGATGGAGGTGTGGCGAGTCATGATTTCAGATAGCGCATCCAAGGTATATTCTCCCACCTCTGCCGCGTTCTCCATGAAGCCGCCTTCAACCAACTCCAGGGTTGCTAAACCAGCACTGCATGATACGGGATTACCGCCGTAGGTATTCCCGTGCGCGCCCATTGGCCAATCCATCACGCTTGCCCGGGCGAGGATACCGCCGAGCGGCATGCCTGACGCAATTCCTTTCGCGAAGCAAACGATGTCGGGCTCCACGCCCCAATGTTCGATCGCCCACCACTTCCCGGTTCGGCCGATACCCGATTGGACTTCATCAGCGATGAGGAGTATGCCATGCTTGTCGCACAATTTTCTTAGGGCAGGGAAGAAACCCGCGGGAGGAACAACGTACCCGCCTTCACCAAGGATGGGCTCGATCATGATTGCAGCCGTCTCTTGGGGTGGAACTGTTCGGGCGAACACGACCTCCTCTATGTAGCGCACGACAGCTTCACCATAGTCTTCGTCTTCGGATTGAACGAGGATCGGTCGATAGGGGTCTGGATAAGGGACGTGGGTTACGCCGCTCATCATCGGGCTAAAGCTTTCCCGGTATTTTGTCTTGCTTGACGTGAAGGCTAGTGAGCCCATTGTTCGCCCGTGAAACGCGCCGAAAAAACCTATGAAGTGATGTCGGCCTGTATGAGATCGGGCGAGTTTAATTGCAGCCTCGACAGCTTCCGTGCCGGAATTTCCCAGAAATACTTTGGCGGGTTCCTTAAAAGGGGCGGTAGAGGCTATTTTTTCAGAGAACTCTACCCACACTGGATGGTAGAAATCGGAGGAGATATGGATGAAATCATCTACCTGGTTTTTGATCGCTTCAACGACTTTTGGATGGCTATGACCGGTTGAGCACACAGCGATTCCAGAGGCGAAGTCGATGAAGCGGTTGCCATCAACATCCCAGATTTCGGACCCCTTTCCGTGGTCCATTACAAATGGGTAGGCCCTTGGGTAGGATGGTGATATTACTTTTAGGTCTCGTTCTAAGATTTTCTTCGCCTTTGTGCCGGGTATGTTCTGCGATTTCATTGACGCAATGCCTCCTGAAAAGAATCTGGAACTTGTAATGATGTGCGTTGAATGTTCCTGCGCATAGCCATCATTAAACGGTGGGTTTTGTGCTTTTTCTTCGCCGTTCAGACTCGGCAAAGATGGTGAATTATATCACTCTCGCTTTGCATCGCGCTTATTCCATTGTATAAAAGAGGTAGATTTCTTCGCCCTATCATAAATAAAAGGAGAATGCAGACATGAAAGAGCGACCCTGGTTTAAACACTATGAATCAGAAGTCCCCAAGTCCATTGAATACCCAGAAGTGCCGCTCTATCATTTTATAGAGAATGCTGCAGCAAAGTATCCTGACCAAGCTTGCGCGATATTTAAGGGTTCGGAGATTACCTATGCCGAGATGGACGAAATAATTGACAGTCTGGCTGGCGCGCTTGCTGCGATGGGCGTAAAGAAAGGAACACCAGTCGGCATCTTCATGCCCAACTCGCCACAGTTCGTTATGGCATTCTACGCGATACTCAAAGCAGGCGGGATTGTCGTCGCCACGAACCCTCTCTACACAGCGCGCGAGATTGAACATCAAATGAAGGATTCGGGCACGGAGATTATGCTCGTCATGAGCAACTTCTACTCCATGATCAAAGAGGTTCAACCGAAGACTCCCATTAAAAAGTTGATCGTCACGAATATAAAAGAATACTTGCCCGGAATGCTTCGGTTCCTTTTCACGCTGACCAAAGAGAAGAAAGACGGCCATCGAGTCGAGCTGGGCGAGGGGGATTATTGGATGCAGGACCTACTAAAGGAATACTCACCCGCTGATCGACCGCAGATAGATATGAAACCCAAGGATGACGCTTTATACCAGTACAGCGGTGGAACAACCGGCCTTTCAAAGGCGGCAATCGCGACGCATGGAAACCTCGTAGCCAACACGCTGCAGATAAAATCCTGGTTGCCCTCCGCCAAAGAGGGAGGCGAGACCGTCTTGATGGCGATCCCGATGTTCCACGTCTATGGAATGGTCGCTGGGATGAGCTTCGGTATCGCTGCGGCCGCCAGCATGGTGATGATCCCAAATCCAAGGGATATGGGAGATGTCCTCGGCTCGATTTCCAAGTACCGCCCGACGATTTACCCCGGTGTTCCGGCGATGTACAACGCCATCAACAATCACCCCGATGTGAAGGCGGGCAAGGTGGACGTGAGTTCGATCAAGGCATGCATCTCTGGTTCCGCTCCACTGATGAGGGAGACGCAGGCCACTTTTGAAGAGCTGACGGGGGGTAAACTCGTGGAAGGCTATGGTCTTTCCGAAGCCCCAACAGCGACCCACTGCAATCCGGTTTTCGGGGTGAGCAAAGAGGGATCGATTGGCATCCCCTTCCCCGATGTGGATGCCCGCATCATCTCTCTGGATGATGAAGTTACTGTGCTTGAAACTGGTGAAATTGGGGAGCTTGTGATGAAGGGCCCCCAGGTAATGAAGGGCTATTTAAATATGCCCACAGAGACGACAAACGCAATACGAGACGGCTGGCTCTACACTGGCGACATCGCCTATATGGACGAGGATGGCTATTTCTTTATTGTGGATCGTAAGAAGGAGCTCATCAAGCCCAGCGGTTTTCAGGTTTGGCCCCGGGAAGTGGAGGAGGTCATCGCCGAGAATCCAAAGGTCTTGGAAGTCGGTGTTGCCGGCATTCCCGATGCCTATCGTGGAGAGACCGTAAAAGCGTGGGTGGTTCTCAAGCCGGGTGAAACATTGACTGCTGATGAGGTGAAAGCGTGGTGCAAAGAACACATGGCTGCTTTTAAAGTTCCCACGCACGTAGAATTCCGGGACGAACTACCCAAAACTACCGTCGGAAAGGTTCTGAGGCGGGAGCTCGTGCGTCAGGATCGCGAGAAGCAGGGAACGGAAGACTAAACCAACACTTCTTGTTGGAGATCAAAAAGCGAAACGCCCGGGCGATCATCGCCCGGGCGTTGGTTATAGTGTCGATTAGAAAAATCACGCACCCGAGAG
>DAOUTT010000233.1 GCA_030668545.1 Anaerolineales bacterium
GGAGCCAACTCTCGGAGTCCTGCTGACCTACCCCCAAGAGCATGTCGATGTCGTGCCAACGCAGCGTAAGGTGGAATTCAGAGAGCCGGCAATTAAGGCTCAAGATAGCGTCCGCTTGGGCGCAATCGGCGCAGGAAACTTCGCCACCGCCACCATGTTCCCGGCAATGAAGGGCGTGGGTGGATTGGAATGGGTCGGATTGGCGACGGCAACCGGGATGAACGCTGCGCAAGTTGGAAAGCGTTTTGGGTTTGCTTACGCCACGACGGATGTGGAAGAACTTCTGAACGATCAGCGCATCAATACGATCGCCATCCTCACCCGGCACCATCTTCACGCCTCACAAGTGGTGGCCGCGCTTGAAGCCGATAAGCATGTCTTCTGCGAAAAACCGCTAGCGCTCACACGCCAGGAATTGGAACGGATTGAAGCTGCGCTACAAAAGAAGGACAAGCTGCTAAGCGTCGGGTTCAACCGCCGATTTGCCCCATTAGCCATCAAGATGAAGAACTTCTTGGATAACGCCCGCGAACCGCTGGTGATGCACTACCGGATAAACGCCGGCCCTCTACCGTTGGATCATTGGCTTCATGACCCCGCCATGGGTGGAGGGCGCCTGATTGGTGAGGCCTGTCACTTTATCGACTTCTTGACTTTCCTGACGGATTCCCTCCCGGTGCGAGTGTTCACGCTGGGCCTTCCTGATGACGGAAGATATCGTGAAGATAACTTCGTCATTACGCTCGAGTTCGCGGATGGTTCGGTCGGCAATGTGAGCTACCTGGCGAATGGCGATCGGACACTCCCCAAAGAGCGAATCGAGGTCTTTGGAGGCGGGAGGGTAGCAGTTCTGGATGACTTCCGGCAATTGGAGCTGACCCTCTCTGGACGCACGAAGACCCACAAATCCCAACTTCGTCAGGATAAAGGTCATCGCGCTGAATGGCATGCCTTCCAGCAGACGATCACCAATGGCGGTTCTCCGCCGATCCCCTATGAGCAAATCTTCGCGGTCTCGCTTGCTTCATTTGCTGCACTCGATTCGTTGCGTTCCGGTGAACCACGAGATGTGGGACTGATTGCAGAGTAGTTAAACATTCATGCACTTCAAGCCGTTCTATGCGCTACGCGAACTTGGTCTAGTACCGCTCGCGCGCTACGCTGTGTATCAACTCGCGTTGCGAAGCGGCTGGCTTCGTTGGCGTACACCCACCTTCACCTGGGAGGAGAGACCACTTGAGATGTGGCTGCGAAGCCACATCCCATCAGGTCCTGAAGGATATGCCCAGTACTGCAGGACGCGCACACAGCCATTCTTCTTTCAAGATGTTGGGCGCCTCGGTATTTCTCTAAAAGCCATTCTGGGTGACGACATTGAGGCGCTGGCGGCAGAAGCCGACGCGGTGCTCGATGGACGGTATCGTCTGTTTGGGCAGTCGGAGATCGAGCTTGGTAATCCACCGAATTGGGGCGCCTTCGCATTAACCTCGTCCGCTAGCGAGAAAACAGTTGTTAGTCTAGAGCGCCACTGGACCGAGTACGACCTGAATGAACTTCCTCAAGACGTCAAACTCCTCTGGGAAATCTCCCGCTTTGGCTGGGCGTATTCATTGGCTCGAGCCTATGCGCTGACAGTAGACGAGCGTTACGTCGATGGTTTCTTTGCCCTGCTGCGTTCCTGGCGGGAAATAAACGCCCCAAATAAAGGCTTAAACTGGCACTCGGGTCAGGAAATCGCCATCCGTTTGCTTGCGCTGGTGTTTTCGTTTTACGCCTTCAATCAGGCACTCCGGGAGCGAGGCGATGATCTGGCGGAACTGGCGACGATGATCGCCGTCCACGCGGATCGCATCCCGGCGACGCTCCTCTATGCCCGTGCGCAAGATAACAATCACCTACTTGTCGAAGCGCTCGCGCTATATACGGCGGGTGCGCTTTTCCCGGAGTTCAAGGACGCCGGAAAATGGAAACGCCTCGGGCGGCAATTTATTGTGCGGGCGCTCGAGGGACAGGTATTTCGTGACGGTGGGTATATCCAGCAATCGATAAATTACCACCGTCTCGCTCTACAAGCGGGAACCTGGGCTGTGCGTCTGGCTGAGCTTGAGGGCGACCCCTTACCCGAGACATCCGTAGATGCAGTGCGCAGAATGACGCTTTGGCTTGCTGCGGTTGTGGATCCGGCGACGGGAAATGCTCCCAATTGGGGGCCCAACGACGGTGCACTCCTGCTCCCCCTGAGCGTTTGTCCGTTCGGGGATTTCCGGCCCACGCTGCAAGCCGCGGCGTTGATAGTGCTGGGTGATCCAATTCTCCCTCCGGGGTTGTGTGATGAACTTGCTCTCTGGCTTGGGGCGGAGGTTGCTAAAGACGACACCTCGATGGATGATGCAGGGCAGCGCAGAGAGAGCTCTCATCGATACGAGGCTGCTGGAGATCAGGAGGGTGTGCGCCCTGATGATTTTCCTCAATCAGGGATCTATTTAATGAGCGGCCAGAAGTCGCGGGGGATGCTGCGCGCGGCACAATTCCACAGCCGCCCCGGGCATAGTGACCAACTCCACTTTGATTTGTGGTGGGGAGGGATTAACCTGGCACGCGACCCCGGGACGTATCTTTACAACGCTGATCACCCTTGGAACAACGCATTTATGGGCGCTTGGTGTCACAACACAGCCCTGATCAATGAGTGTGATCCGATGCTGCACGCGGGTCGATTCCTTTGGCTGAGATGGAGTGATGCCATGCTTCTTGGGCGCTGGCGCTCAAAAGACGGGTGTCTGGAGATCCTTTCAGCGATGCATCAATACCGGAGTCGCGAGCATACTGTCCACCAACGAACGGTTTTGCGCGTTGAAGATCGATTGTGGATGATGATTGATGATATTCTGGGGGTCGGGGAGGCGGGAGTGAGGATTGGCTGGAATCTCCCGGATATCCCCTTTGATATGGATGAGCGCACACTTTCTTTGGATTTACAAGGGTCAAGTGTGAGCATTCAATCGGAGGGAATCCAGGATAGATACGCGCTTTACCGATCAGGCGAATTAATGGCCGGGGAAGAGCTTGTGCCGGATTCGAGACCTTATGGCTGGTATTCTCCGACGTATGCGCTGAAGCAGCCGGCGCTGCTCTGGTTGAGAAGCGCCCATGCTCAACTGCCAATGCGGGGGGTTACAAAATGGGTGCTTGATAAGACGGTCATGGAGGATATCGACATCGACTGGCAGGATCCAGAAATGGGGCGACCGGCGCTTTCCCGGGTCGAATATCGTGGGATGAGCGTGGAAACGTAGCGTGCACATCTTGTTGATCCATCAGGCTTTTGCCGCAATTAGCGAGCCGGGAGGTACCCGTCATCATGAGTTCGCCCGCCAGCTTGTACGGCGTGGCCACCGCGTGACCATCATCGCCAGCCAGGTGAGCTATCTAACGGGTCAAGTTGTGGCTGACGGAGGCTGGCTTGCGCGTGAGGTGGACGATGTTGGTGTGGAGATCCTTCGCTGCCGGAGTTATTCCGGATGGCATCGCTCCTTTCTGCACCGTATGCTGAGCTTCCTCAGTTTCATGGCGGTCTCATTCTGGACAGGATTGCGTGTAGCGGATGTGGATCTGGTGTGGGGCACGACCCCACCGATTTTCCAGGCTGTGACCGCCCGATGGATTGCGGGGCTTAAGCGTAAGCCTTTCCTGCTCGAAGTCCGCGATCTCTGGCCTTCCTTCGCCGTTGCGGTCGGCGTGTTGACAAATCCGTTTCTAATTCGTCTCTCCGAGTGGCTGGAACAGTGGCTGTATCGTCGTGCGGATCAAATTGTCGTCAATTCTCCAGGATTTATAGAGCACGTGCGTTCACGGGGCGCTCAGAAGGTGGAAGTGGTCCCGAATGGGGTTGATCTGGCCATGTTTGAACGAAAAACGAAAGATCAAACCATGAGGCGCGAATTAGGGTTATCGGGTGGTTTTCTAGTCATCTATGCGGGAGCCCATGGGATGTCGAACGACTTGGAGACGGCTCTGAAAGCCGCGAAGCTCCTGCGGAACGAAGAAGATATCCATTTTGTATTCCTCGGCGATGGCAAAGAGAAGACCAATCTGATGGCACTTGCGGAGCGTTTGAAGCTGGGTAACGTTCACTTCCTGCCGTCAGTACCTAAAAACCAAATTGCTGCGACGCTTATTCAGGCGGACGCAGGGCTGGCAATTCTCCTTGCGGTAGATGCGTATAAGACAA
>DAOUTT010000157.1 GCA_030668545.1 Anaerolineales bacterium
AGTACGGTACTGATGCGTTGAGCGATGACGAAAGTCGTGCTCTCGGTCATCAGCTTGTCCAGTGCCGCTTCTATCAAGACCTCGGTTTCCACGTCTACCGCGCTGGTGCTGTCGTCCAGAATCAGGATCTTAGGTCGAATCAATACTGCGCGGGCGATGGCAAGCCGCTGCTTTTGTCCGCCGGAGAGATTGACCCCCCTTTGTTCAAGAACGGTATTGTATTTATTTGGGAACGACAGGATGAAATCATGGGCTTGAGCAGTCTGAGCTGCGGAGATGACTTCTTCATCTGCGGCGTCAGGGCGGCCGTAGCGAATGTTGTCGCGTATGGTTCCGCTGAACAGCACCGTCTCCTGAAGCGCGATGCCGGTTTGAGCACGCAACAGAGCCAGCGGTAGGTCGCGGATATCTATGCCGTCCAGGGTTACACAACCTTCTTCAACATCGTAATAGCGCGGTATCAGTTTAACCAGGCTGGATTTGCCCGATCCGGTTGCGCCAAGAATGGCGACCGTCTGGCCCGGCTCTGCCACCAGATTGATATCTCTGAGAACTGGTTCACCGGAAGCATGGTTGTAGCTGAAGCAGACATTTTCGAAAGATACTCGACCCTTTACACTATCCAGCGTCTGTATTTGAGAACGATCTTGCACATCAGGAGTGCTGTCCAGCACTTCATAGATGCGAGCTGCGGAGGCATCGGCAGCGGAAAGTGGGCCGACCATGCCGCCCAGCATCAGCATAGGGAAGAGGGAGTAGGATAAATAATTGATCGAAGCGACGAGCTCACCCACGGTGAGATCTCCCTGGATGACCAAGTTTCCGCCCAGCCACACAACGCCAACGATGCCAATGTTTACCAGGAACATCATCGTTGGGATCAGCAGGGCCAGGAGCTGCATCACACGGATATTCTCTTCCATCAGGTTGATGTTCACACCATCAAAGCGCTTATTTTCATGCTCTGAACGTACGAAGGCTTTGACCAGGCGCACACCCGCCAGGTTCTCCTGTAAGACCTGGTTTAACTTATCCAGCTTCTTTTGAACTCCCAGAAAGAGTGGTTGGGCTTTTGTGCCGATGATCCAGATCAGCCCCCATATCAGGGGGGTGAGAGCTAGCATTAACAATGCAAGCTGCCAACTGGTCAGAATCAGCATCACGATGCTGCCGATCATCCAGAGCGGTGCGCGCGTGAGCATCCGTAAAGACATCTGCACGATCGTCTGCACCTGGTTGACATCGCTGGTGGTGCGCACCATCAATTGACCGGTCTGGAGGTGATCCAGGTTGCCAAATGAGAAAGTCTGAATTTTCCGTACGATGGTGCTGCGCAGGTCTGCGCCTGCCCCTTGCGCCACGCGCACTGAGAACACCGTATTGCCAACGGAGAATCCAGCGCTGAGGATGGCTGCCCCGAGCATAAGGATGGAAGTGGTCAGAATGGTGTTCAGATCATGCTTATGAATGCCATCGTCAATAATCCGCTGAGTCAGCCTCGGGATCGCCAGGTCTGCGGCCACTACGCCCAGCAGAAGCACCATAGAGAGGATGGCTTCTTTTCGATAAGGGTTGACAAATGTCAATATTCGTCGGAAAGATTTCATGGTTATTTTGGTAAATCGTTAAGCACTTTCTCAGTAATGCCATTCTGAACGATCGCAGGTAGAGAAGAGTCTCGGCAATACCTAGAAATTCACTACTGTTGGGCTCGATGGTTCGTCGCTCCGCTCCTCAGCAAGACAAGCAACGGGGGGACTTAATAGAAACGCTGATAATTATAGATCAAGCACCTCACTACTGGGAATGTAAAGTCAACCCTATCAACCAGAAGTCCTTTCCATTGAGTATTGAAGGAAGCTTTGGCTTATTTAACCTATTGTCTTTGCTGGGCTTTGTTTTTCATGCCATCCAAGCAAAAGGGGCTGAATTTTCCAGCCCCTTTTGCTTGTGTCCTTGTATTGATCCCACCATCAGGTAATGTGTGAACCGGGTTGTTAAGGTTAACTCTTCTAGGTTGCTGGGTCCTGCTTCCCGAGCAGACTCGCTTTGAAAGCTGGGATAAGGAGCGAGATCGTGAGCAATACGCCCAGTGTACCGGCGACTAAGAAATCGGAGGTCTGCATTCTGATAAAGTGCGTTGGATAATTGGCGATAATCACCGTCACGCCGGCAATCAGCCCCAACCACCAACCGGATTGTTTGCGCGAGGCCAATAACGGTATGGCCATGATGCACATCACAAAGGCGATGAAGTTCATTGGCGCTTCAAACCCATAAATGGTTATCATGGGATCGGTGAAGAGAGGTTTGTCGGGGCGATCCATCAATCCCTTCACGCCGTGATTAACCAGGACAATGATGTGTGCAGGGACAATGCCCAACATAGTGAACACGAAGAACCGGGCAGTTTTTTCGATGCGACTGCCCACCTTCAAAAACAAAAACGTCCAGAAAGTAATCAGGCCCAGTAAAAGAAGAAGCGCGGCCGGAGCAGGTTTCCCAAACTGGACTAAAAATGGCAGGGATGTGTATATCCCGAAAAGCGTTGGAAAGGAGATGCAGCTGAGCGCCACAGGCCATGCCCAATTTTCACCTTTCCAAAGGGGATAGGCGATTAGTACGAGGGTGATGCCGGCGACCATATCAATTCCCCGAAAGATGATGAAAAAGGTTGGCAACAGAACCCCAGCAAGCACCATGTTCGGTTGTGTGGGAATGAGACTGGCAATTTGTTCCATCAATGCGTCTAAGGTGGATTGGATCAGGGAAGGTCCGAATATGACGACAAAAAGCCCAAAAACTATAGCTAGAATAGCCATTGTCCGGCGGGCACCGATCGAGTCACTTACTTCATTCATCTTTTCTCTCTCCTCTTGGAAAATAATTTGGTGGGATACCTTCATTTATGGCACCAAAACAGGCAAATTGCATTTCCTTAAGGAAAGAATCTGGAGATAGTCGAGGGGCTCATCTAAAGAGGTTTACAGATGGAAAGAATTTCCGAATTGATCGCGGGCGTATCGGAATTTGCAGGTCTAAGCGAACAGGAGCACTTGGAACTGGCTCAAGTCGCAATTCGAAAAAGCTATGAAAGAAATGAATATATAGCTCATTATGGGGATGTTTGGCCGTACCTGTTTGTAGTTGATACGGGACTCATCAACGTTGTGAAGATATCGACAAAAGGCCGCATCCTCGGCGCGCTACAGGTTCAACCTGAGCAGGTATTCTGGAGCCCTACTCTTTTCGATGAGGGTCCTTTACCGGCAGCTCTAGAAGTAAAGGAGAAAAGCTCAATTTATCTATGGCATGGAAGCCACATACTTCCACTTGTGCAGAGAAACCCAGAAGCTTTATGGGCGTTGTGTCTGATGTTGATGAGACGGATTCGACAGGCAAGCGATTTTATCGAGGATCTGAGCTTCCAACCGGTCGCCGGCCGGTTGGCACGCCTAATCATTGCTCAGTTTGAAGATAGCACCGACATCCGCATCGCTCGTGAGCAGACGCTGGATGAAATGGCGGCCATGATTGGCACAACTCCGGTGATGGTGTGCAAGATATTATCCCGATTCGCGGGAGAGGGTATGATTACAGTGAATCGGACCGAATTCGAAATGACCGACAAGACTGCACTTGAGAAAATTGCCAATCTTGATAGTGGAGCTTAGTCGGAGATCTGAGGATGGCGATATTCCGCTGACCACAGATTGTGATTATTGCGATAGTTCATCGTCATGGTCGCTGCGATTGGATATTGGGAGTATGATGACGAATGTCGTCCCAGAATCGTCGGGGCTCTCCGCCCAGATGCGACCGCCATGATTTTCTACAATTGACTTCGCGATCGCCAGGCCCAGACCCAATCCGCCGCTGTCACGCTGGCGCGACTTATCCGCCCGATAGAAGCGGTCGAAGACGTGTTGGATGTCCTCGGCTGCGATTCCTGGTCCGGTGTCTTGGATGCGTATTTCAATCTCCTGCTCCAGGAGTGAAGCGGCGAGGGTCACGCTCCCCCCTTTGGGTGTATAGCGCAGCGCATTACTCAGTAAGTTGCCCAACACCTGCGCCATTCGATCGGGGTCAACATAAACCTCGGGTAAATCAGGTGCAATTTCGCGCTGCACTTTGATCCCTCTTTCAAGAGCAAGCGGATGGTATGCGGCAGCTGCATCTTCCAGCAGTGTGGCAGGGGGAAAGGGCCGGCGCGTAAGCGCCAGTTCTCCCGCGTCCGCCCTAGAAAGTGTGCGTAGATCTTCGACCAGGCGCTCAAGACGGCAGGCCTCATCACGGATAATGTCGAATGTCTCCTCGGTGGGGAGGAGAACGCGATCGTGCACCGCATCTGCGTGCCCAAGGATAATGCTGATGGGTGTGCGCAGCTCGTGGGCGATATCGGCAGTCATCTGGCGGCGTATACTGGTCGACCGATCGAGTTCTTCACTCATTCGGTTAAACGATGCCGTCAGTTCGCCTAATTCATCCCTTGAGCGTACCGGCACCGTCAGCCCCAGATCCCCTTCAGCGACGGCGCGCGTCGCAGCCGTCAGCTCACGAAGCGGCCGCGTGAGGGTACGCGCAAGGAATATCCCCAGGAGCAGAGCGACAAATAATGCCCCGATCGCGCTATAAATGAGCGTCTGATTGATGCGGTTCAGGAAGAGCGCTTCAGATGGTCCCCGCCCGAATTCCATGTGTATTGAGAGTATCCAACCCACGGTTTGTCCATCGACTATGATCGGACTGGCATCTGCAAATTCAGCTTGCGAGATGGTTTCCCCAGGTTGATACCCGGAACCGGCGATGATGACCCTTCCAGCATCATCAGTGATCGTGATGCCGCCCCTTTCTCTCGCGCCAGGGGGAATGTGTCCATCCAGGGGAACCCTGCCGGGAAATGACACTTCCGCATCCACGCCTGTCCATTCACCATGGCTGCGATAGTACTCCTCCAGTTGTGAGATAGTTCCTTCCTGATATTGGTCGAAGATGAAGTCAGTAAATTCCTTCGCAGTCGTTTGGCTGGCGATCACCGCCACAAGCGCTACCGCAACCAGGACAACAGCCAGAAAGGCGAGGATGAGCTTTAAGCTAAGTGAGCGCATGGCAATTATTCCCTGGTGAAGCGATAACCCACGCCGTATATCGTTTCTATATAGCGCGGTGAGCTCGGATCGGGTTCGATCTTTGACCGTAAGTTCTTAATATGAACGTCGATGGTGCGTTCGTAGCCCCCATAAGCGACACCCTGAATGTATTCCAGTAGATCCAGGCGAGAGAAAACTCGACCCGGCGATGACATTAAAACTGCCAGCAGGTCGAATTCCGAGGGGGTCAGGTTTACAAACGACTCTCCTACCTTAACGTTATGACTCTCGCGGTCGAGTGTAATGTCCGCATGTTGAAGGATCTCAGCAGTTGGTTCGGTTTCTCCTGAACGACGCAAGACGGCGCGGACGCGGGCTAAGAGCTCGCGCGGCCGGAAAGGCTTTGTTACGTAATCATCCGCGCCCAGTTCCAGCCCGACGACCTTGTCGTCTTTATCTACCTTCGCAGTGAGAAGGATGATC
>DAOUTT010000052.1 GCA_030668545.1 Anaerolineales bacterium
ACTGTTTTCCTCATAATGTTAGCACTCTCGGCTCGAGAGTGCTAAACAGGAATTTTTTGATGATACCATAGCCGCAACCAGACCGTCAAGAAAACAGGGGTAGCACAGAAGTACTTTTTTTCGAACCTGCATATGGAATCGTCGCCAGGAGAGCGTTTCTTTTCCAGTTTACGTACAGCAGATGTAAGAGCCAGGCGGTCGGTGTTGTCTCTGCTGTAGGTTACTGATTCTTCCCGGGGGGTTGACTTTTCAAGTACGCCTCGATAGTATCGGCACCATATCTTCACAAGGAAGTGAATTGAAAAATGGCGAAAATTGTAGAATTAAGTGATGCGACATTCGAAACAGAAGTTGTCAAATCCAGCGGGATGGTCCTAGTAGACTTCGGTGCGGAATGGTGCCATCCTTGCAAGCAGTTAGATCCAATCGTTGAGGAACTAGCTGAGGAGTGGCGGGAGAGTGTAACCGTTGGTAAAGTTGACATTGATCAGAACGTTAACAGTGCAATGAAATATGGGGTCATGGGTGTTCCGACGCTGATCTTGTTTAAAGATGGCGTACCGGTTGAACGATTGATGGGTTTTGTACCGAAGAAGCGGATTCTCGACAGATTCAACCCTCATATCCGCTAGCAGGCTGATTGGTGAAGGTATTGACGAGCGATAGAGCGCGGCATATACTGGAATCTCAATAGAATAGAGAAAAGCGAAGAAGAGGACAAGTAGCCGGCGTAAGGTCGCCACAGAGAGCGGGGAGGCTGAGAAACCCGCGCGGACGACGACGGACGAATGGACCTTGGAGCTGTGGGGCGAACAGGCAACGCCAGGAATAAGGCGAGATCCCAGTAGTCCGAACCGGATTGGCCTCCGTTATCAAGGCTGGCAGCCTTTAACATGTGTTATGGAGGTTGCCTTAAGCGAGAGCAGTTGATCGAATGTGGTCTTCATGGTTCAGTTGCTCTAAGCGGGGTGGCACCGCGGGCTCTTCAGCGCTCGTCCCCAACCGGGACGAGTTTCTGTATTTAAATGGGATGCAAGAAGAACTGCCGAGATTATCAAACTGGGGAAGGAAGAAGGAGAGAAAATGACGAAGAAGAGGATCCTTACAGGGGACCGCCCGACAGGGCAGATGCACCTCGGGCACTATGTTGGCACGCTTGAGAATAGGATTCGACTGCAGGATGAGTATGAGTGCTTTTTCATCGTCGCCGATCTGCACACATTAACAACCCAGCCAGAGAAGGATTCGATTGGGCAGATCAAGGAGAACATCATGCAGATGATGCTGGATTACCTGGCTGTGGGTATCGATCCAGAAGAGAGCACAATCTTTCTCCAGTCGGCAGTGCGCGAAACATACGAGTTGAATCTGATCTTCGAGATGCTCGTGACTGTCCCGAGAATGGAACGCGTCCCAAGCTTAAAGGAGATGGCGCAGGCCGCGAATCTTGAGCGCATGCCCTTTGGCTTGCTCGGGTATCCCATCTTGCAGGCGGCGGATATCTTGCTGCCGCGCGCCAATCTCGTGCCGGTGGGCAGGGATAACGAAGCGCATGTCGAGGTCACGCGGGAGATCGCACGACGCTTCAATAATCTCTACGGCGAGGTATTTCCCATCCCGGACGTGATGATCGGGAACGTTCCGACGTTAGTCGGCACGGATGGGCAAGCCAAGATGAGCAAGTCGTTGAACAATAGCATCTTCCTCGCGGATGACACGGAAACCGTGGACAAGAAGGTGCGAGGGATGTTCACAGATCCCAATCGAGTCAGCGCCGACATCCCCGGCCGTGTTGAGGGCAACCCGGTCTTTATCTACCACGATGCTTTCAACCCGGATCTAGAGGAAGTGGAAGATCTCAAAGCACGCTATTCAAAAGGGAAAGTCGGTGACGTAGAGGTGAAGCAGAAGCTTACCAAAGCGATAAACGATTTCCTCGACCCTATCCGCGAGCGTCGAGTGACGTTTGAAAAAGACATGAAGCAGGTAGAAGAGTATTTGATTGAGGGGACAAAACGGATGCGCAAGGAAGCTGAAGAGACAATGGGGCTCGTGCGTGATGCGATGGGGATGTATCGACCTATGTAGGTGGAGGGCGTCGGGCCGTAATAACATTCGGTTGGAGTCCCTCCACGGGACTGTGCCAGGATGGCAGGTAAGGCAAGCGCTCTCTGGAGCGTACAGAGAAAGCCTGGTGTATAATCGCGACGTCGTTGACGATCCCATCTATTGAAGGTTCAACCCATGACTAAGAAGAAAGTTCGTGTCTTGATCTGCAAACCAGGTCTTGATGGTCATGATCGCGGGGCGATGGTTGTAGCGCGTGCGCTGCGTGATGCTGGTATGGAAGTGATCTACACAGGTTTGCGGCAAACACCAGAGATGATTGCCGAATCAACGTTACAGGAAGATGTGGATATCGTTGGGCTCTCCATTCTCTCAGGGGCGCATATGGCTCTGGTTCCCAAGATCGTCGAGCTAATACGCGGTCAGGGCCAGAAAGATGTTGGCATCGTCCTCGGGGGGATCATCCCCGATGAGGATGTTTTCAAACTCAAAGAACTGGGTGTAACCGAGGTGTTCGGACCTGGAACGAACACACAGGATATCATCCGCACCGTATTCGATCTTGCCGGTGTAGAGGCGAATGACATCGACTGACCTCATCCTTCAAGGCGATCGACTTGCCTTAGCACGACTCCTCACAAAGATTGAAAATGAATCGCCGGAAGGGCTCGAAACCCTTGGAGCGCTGTATCCTCACACAGGGCAAGCTCATCTTGTGGGAATTACAGGCGCCCCAGGTACTGGTAAATCTACTCTTGTAAATCAACTTGCACTCCACCTGCGAAAACGACCGATGGTTGGCGAAGACACACCTCCGCGCGTGGGGATTGTCGCTGTCGATCCGAGCAGCCCATTCTCAGGGGGCGCGATACTCGGCGATCGTATTCGTATGCGGGATCTCGCCGGTGATCCCGGTGTGTTCATTCGCAGCATGGCGAGCCGCGGCGCGCTGGGAGGGCTGGCGCGCGCCACGGCTGCAGTTGGACTGGCTCTTGACGCTGCTGGCTTCCAGATCATCTTGATTGAAACCGTTGGCGCAGGTCAGGCTGAGATCGATATAGCCTCTAATGCTCACACAACTGTCGTGATCGAGGCGCCAAGCATGGGTGATGCAATTCAAGCGAACAAAGCGGGGATTCTAGAGATCGCCGACATTCTCGTCGTAAATAAGGCTGATATACCCGGCGCGGATACCACCGTCGCTACGCTCCGTCTATCGCTGGAGATGGCTGGCTCAGCCAATACCCATGTCGCCGTTGAAGAGCGAACAGGAAACGAGAGAGAAAGTTCATGGGAGATACCCGTGTTGGAGACCGTGGCGACCAAGGGGGAGGGGATGCCGGATCTGGTTGAGAAGATATTTGCTCACAGGGAATATCTAACGACCAGCGGGGGGTGGGAAATTCGGGAAGGCAAACGCGTCCGGTCGCAGATGGAATCGCTATTGCGTGACGAGCTTGTTAAGCGCTTTCTAAAAGGGCGACCTGATGGGCGATTTGAAGATACAGTTCAGATGGTAGTCGACAGGGAACGATCCCCAGCGCAAGCCATTGAGGAGTTATTGGAAGGCGAGAAATTGTGATCTTCGGTGAGCGGATTCGCCTTCGGGCGGTTGAGCGCGAGGATCTTCCACGCTTCGTGGAGTGGTTCCAGGATCCTGAGGTGAGAGCAGGTATTTCACTCTTTATGCCGATGAGCCTTGTTGAAGAAGAACAATGGTATGAGGAGATGCTCAAACAGGACCCCATCGAGCACACACTGTCGATCGATGTTCATCAAGGGGAGGAGTGGACCCATATTGGTGGCTGCGGTTTATTTGACTTCGAGCCGCAGTCCCGACGAATGGAATTAGGAATTATTATCGGCGAAAGATCTTCCTGGGATCAGGGCTTTGGAACCGACGTCGTGCGCATGCTTCTACGCCACGCGTTTGAAACGTTAAATCTCAACCGAGTGGCTCTACGGGTGTTCGAGACCAACTTGCGCGCTATCCAGGTTTATAAGAAAATCGGATTCATTGAAGATGGTCGGCTGCGTCAGGATCATTTCATAGATGGTCAATATATCGACGTGGTGATCATGAGTATTCTGTGCGCGGAATGGAAAAGCATAGAGAAAGGCGAGGGCTAGGATGGGAGATCGATTCGGATATGGCGACATCAAACTCTTCTCAGGATCGGGCTCAACCGCTCTAGCTAAAGAGATCAGTGAGTATATCGGGGTTCCGCTAGAGGAGTACGATCTCGTCCAATTCCCAAATGAGAACCTCTTTATCAAACTGCGAGGCAGCATCCGCGGTCAGGATGTGTATCTGATCCAATCGATGGACATTCCGGTGCATCGCAACATCATGGAGATGTTGATCATGATCGACTGCCTGAAGCGGGATTCCGCAGGACGTATCACGGCAGTTTTTCCTTATATGGCCTACGCTCGGTCCGATAAAAAAGATCAACCGCGAGTGCCTATCACCGCGCGATTGATTGCAGATATGATTGAGGTTGCAGGCACCGATCGATATATGACGATTGACCTTCACGCAGGACAAATTCAGGGTTTCTTCTCCATCCCCGGGGATGTCCTAACCGCTTTCCACATTCTTAGCGACTACTTCCTGGAGAAAGACATCCAGCATGGAGTTGTAGCTACTGCTGATCTGGGTTTTGCGAAAAAAGGTCGCAACTTCGCAGAAAAGTTAGGGCTTCCGCTGGCCTTCGTCGAGAAGCGCCGCCAAGGAGATCATCCACGCGCGCGTTCGACAACGATCATCGGCGACGTTAAGGATCGAGATGTTATCCTGGTGGACGATGAAGTTCTTACAGGAGGTTCAGTTTGCGAAGCGGTGGATATCCTGAAGGAAAATGGCGCAAAAGATATTTACCTGAGCTTCACCCATGCGCTGCTCATTGACGCCGCCGTTGATGAACTCAAAGAGAAGCCGATCAAAGAGATCGTTACGACGAATACCCTGCCGATCCCAAAGGAGAAAGTTCTCCCTAATATGACGGTATTATCCGTGGCCCCTTTGCTTGGTGAAGTAATCATCAGGGCGCATGAGGGGCGTTCGGTCGGGGAGCTTTTCAACGAGTAATTTGCACTCACAACCCTCACATTACTGTGGATGATCTGCTGGACTGAAACTCTGCGATAAACGGTAACCAGGCGGAGACATTTTTTCCCTCTTTCAATCGGTAGTAATAGTGCCTTGCGATTTCCCCTTGTTGTTCACGGTTAAAATTTTCGAGTCGTCCGCCTCTTGCAAGCGCCTTTCTTAAGCCTGCCTCAAAGCCGTAGTTGTAGGCTTCTGACCTATCACGAAAATGAGCCCACATGACCTGGGGCAAGTAAGCTAGCCAGAAGTGCTGGTACTGCCAGACATGTGTGAGCTCATGGATCAACCAGGCCATGTCGTTTAAAGAACTGACGGGATTGGCCGGGTTGTTTGTATGGAGATGTTTAGAGAAGTAGATATGATTCCCAAGTGCGACGGCATTATTTCTTGGCGCCTCGGCTCTCGAAAGCCAGGAGCCAATACGACCCGCCCAGTTGGGCCAAGCAACATCCTCGACGATCGCAACTCGTTCGTATACAACTGAAGCCCCAAACACCAATTGCGCTTCAAAGCTCTCGTGAGGACTCAATTTCCGCCGGTGCACGTCAAATTTCCCATGACTTTTATATTAGATGAGCTGCAATCATTAAATCCACAACTCAGCGAAGGGGTCTTCCATCCTAATGTTACCCCAATGGATGGGTTGCCGAAGGCTCAGGTAAGGATTTTATGGATTCCTTCGGGTAAGTGTGAAAGAAGATGACCAGGGTGGACCAGGAACATTGTCCTGATAAGAATCCAATGCCTAGAAGGATAATGAATTTGACCCTGGTCCACTCTCAGGTGGTGGTGAGTGAGTGTGCGCTAAGGTGCCTTTTTAGCGGAGAGCGCTTCGGCGATGTCTATCGCAGTAACCTTCTCGCCCATGCCTTTGCTGCTGATTGCATCGTCGAACATGATCAGACAATAGGGGCATGCGGTGACGACCACGTCTGCCTTCGCCTGGTCAACGGCTTCTGAAAGGCGTTGTTGATTGATGCGCGTATTTGGATCGGTCTCCATCCACATATGCCCGCCGCCACCACCACAGCAGAATCCATTTTCGCGGTTGCGCGGCATCTCCACTCTCTGCAATCCCTCAACGCTATCCAACACTTGTCGGGGTTCATTGTAGATATCGTTGTAGCGCCCGATGTAGCAGGAGTCATGATAGGTGAAGGTGCCTCCGTCGGCTTGCGTTTTCGGCTGCAAACGCCCGCTGGATACGAGCTCGGCGAGCAGTTCTGTATGATGGATGACTTCGAAATCGGCGCCGAAATGAGGATATTCGTTTTTAAGGGTATTAAAGCAGTGCGCACAGGCCGACACCAAACGATTAAAGCGCACTCCTTTGAAAGCAGCCATATTCTCTTCCACCATCACCTGGAAGACATACTCGTGTCCCATCCTACGTGCAGTCTCACCGCAGCATCCTTCAGCAGATCCCAGGATGGCGAAATCGACACCAGCCTCTTGAAGCAGTTCGCTTAGAGCACGGCCGGCGGCATGATTTCTGCTGTCGTAACCGTAAGCGCAGCCGATGAAGAGCAGGACGTCCGTTTCGTCACCAGGTTGGAGCACGCGTATTCCGGTCTCCCGTGCCCAGGGCGCATGCTCCTCGCGGGGCAGTCCCCAGGGATTGCCCCGGCGCTCCATTTGCATCAAGGTTTCACCGATCGATCCGGGAATCTCCCCGGTAGTAAGCGTCATGTAGCGTCGCATTTCAACCGCCGCGGAGACAGGATCGATGAACAGGGGGCATGCGTGCAGGCAGGCGCCGCATGTTGTGCACAACCAGGGGTATTCCTTATCGATAAACCCGCCGAGCAGCGTGTCGGACGAATTTCCATTCTCCCCCATCAAGGTGCTGTGCATGGACGCTTGAAGCGTGTCGATCAGCTCCCGCGGCGAGAACGGCATGCCACTAATTGTTGCCGGGCATACGTCCTCGCATCGACCACATTGCGTGCAGGCGTCAAATGATAAGAGGGAGACCGATGGATATTGGGCGATCTCGCCCGCGCCAAGGACCTCGGCTGTCTCCAGGTCCTCGATCGTGTCCAATTCTCCTAATGGCCGAAACGGTCTCAGGATGATGTTTAGAGGGCCCGTGACAATGTGCCTGAGTTTCGTAAAAGGAAGGCTGACGATAAAGAGAAAGCCCACGACCGAGTGCGTCCAAAAGAGGACGGCGTGAATGGGGGCATTCGGGCCGATGGTTACACCGGCGCCTGAAAGTGCTTGTGCGAGCAAGTTCCCGATTGGGCTCCAGTTTTGCCAAGCGGGCTGGGTCGCGAGGAAGCGAGCCGCCTCGGCGAAGAAACCTAGGATCGTAATCGTGAAAAGCAAGAGCAGTGTGTAGCCATCTTCCAGTCGGTTCTTGAGGTAAGTTGGCCGGAAAAATACTCTCCGGGCGAGTGCCAATAGAAGTCCGGCGATGATCATCCCGCCACCAATGTCCATCACCAATTCGAACCAGAGTAAGGATGTGCCACGCGGCCAGGGAAGTTCAATGGGCAGGAAAAGAGGGTATTGCAGCAAGTTGATCACGGTCCCGAGGAGCTGGATCATCATCCCCCAGAAGATGAGCAAATGCATAATGCCGGGATAAGCACGCTTGAGCACTCTATCCTGGATGATGGCGTGAAGCAGGAGTTCTCGAATCGCTCGCGGCCAGCGTGAAGGTCCACGTGTGATTTCGGGCTTTGATGAAGAGGGCGCTGTGTCTGTGGTCAAGCTTCACCGCCTATAAGTATGTTTCCATCTACGATCGTGACGAGTATTTCTTCAAGCGAGGTAGGGGGAGGACCACTGATGACCGAGCCATCAACGGCGTTGAAGTAACCTTCATGGCAGGGACCCGCGCTCATCTTGGACTCGGGGTGCCAATCCACCCGGCAGGCGAAGTGTGTGCAGACAGCGGAGTAGGCGACAATCCCTCGCTCCGGTGTATTGATCACTAACGCTGGGTAACGACCGAATCTAACAGTCTTGGCCTCTCCTTCAGGGATCGTGCCTTCACTCCCTGCGGAAACCGGATCAGAGGGCATTTCTTCCAGCTTAGAGGGCCAGAAGTAGGCGATTGCGGGTCCAGCGATTGCGGTCAATCCCAGAGCAGCGAACAGGCTGCTCAGGATTTTCAGGAAGCCTCTGCGCGGTACCTTCGCTTCTTGATCTGTCATAGGGCTCTCCGTTTATCGATTGACGAATGGGAAATCTCGTCGGAATTATTAACTCAGGGCTCCCATGATCGTAAGGCCGATCACGACTATTGATCCGACAATAACAATAATCCAGCGGACGTTTCGTGCTCGGAGAGTATCACCCTTTCGATCGAGAAATGGCCAGATCACGATCAGGATCAGCCCGATAATGGGAATTAACACGCCGATGGTTTTCGGTACGTACTTCAACATTTCATAAAGGAAGAGAAAGTACCAATCGGATTTTACGTGTGGTGTGACCATCGGGTCGGCTGGGGACTCAAGACCGATGGGAATTATCAAGCCCACGATTCCCACAACGATCATTATCGCCATGATCAAAATTACGACTTTCGCCTCGGTCCAAATATGGTCAGGGAAGAAGGGAATGGTTTTTTCTTCTGGAGTGGATTCTCCCTCAGTCATGCTTCCTCCATTAGCTTTGTTATTAGAGTGGTCGATGGATGCCTTGTCGGCGAATCATCAGGAAATGTATACCCATCAGCCCCAGGGCACCGACCGGTATCACCAGAACGTGCAATGCATAGAAACGGCTTAAAGTGACTGCAGAGACATCCCAACCACCGCGCATGAACACGAGTAGGATGTCACCGATCTGGGGGATGCCGCCAGCGATCTCGGTTGACACCGTCGTTGCCCAATAAGCTTGCTGATCCCATGGCAGCAGGTACCCCGTTAATCCAAAAGCGAAGGTAAGGATGAGCAGAAGTGCGCCTGACACCCAATTGAGCTCGCGCGGCGCCTTGAAGGCGCCATGGATGAACACGCGTACCATATGGGCGACGACCATTACGACCATGCCGTTTGCCGACCAATGATGAATGGCTCTAATGGCAGCGCCGAAGCGAACTTCAGTCTCGATGAATTGAATACTGGCATAGGCTGCTTCAGGTGTTGGCTTGTAGTAGAAGGCGAGCATGGTGCCAGTCACAGCTTGAATCATGAAAAGAGTGAAGGTTATCCCGCCTAAGCAGTACATCCAGCGTGTGGAAAACATGGCAACAGGCTTGCCAAGAATTTCACGCATTGGTTCGACGATCTGGAACCGGTCATCAAGCCAATCGACAGCGCGCGCCCAAAGCGGCTTCCAGGGTTTCCGGGTAACCCATCCGCTGCCTGCCCGATAAGCCCCGACGAGAAAGATCAGTCCTCCGAAGCCAAACACGGTCCACCGGGCCAACGGGGTCCAGATATTGTCGATCGAGCCGCTCAGGTGGCAATGCAAACATGTGTCTTGTTCGGGGGGCGGTGGTGGGGTGGGTTCTGTGAGGTGGACAGATGCGAGCCGTAAAAGGGATAATGGTGAATCCTGAATAGGATCCACAGTCTCGCTCGCCTGCGCTTTTGGTGTCCCCAGGGCGAC
>DAOUTT010000155.1 GCA_030668545.1 Anaerolineales bacterium
CTGGCTCTTCAGCTACCGGTTCCTCCGGCGCAGGTGTCGCTGCTGGAGCACACGCAACGAGTACAAACGCTGCGATGATGAGAAGCGACATAATGGCGAATAACTTCTTCTGCATGTTACATTCCTCCATTTGAAAGTTGCGGCGCGGACAATCTATTCTTCTCCCAAATCACCTCGTTAACAAACCTCAACGTTGCCGCAGTGTTACGTTAGGTTTGTGACCTCCGCAATGATAGCATGAGACAACGCTAGTTGCAATGAATCATCACTCAAGAACACGATGATTAATTGGGTTGTTGCAGTGATTATGATCGGTAATCACCCCTGATCATCTGGCGGTGTGAGATCGCCGTAATCAAGGACCTCTCTTGGTTGCGAGCCGCTTTTCGCGGGGCCGATAATGCCACGCTCTTCGAGTTGATCCACAATCCGTGCGGAGCGTGTGTACCCAATCCGCAGATGGCGTTGCAGCAGCGAGATAGACGCGCGCCGCACCCCGCGAACGACCGATACAGCTTCGTTAAATAGTGGGTCGAGGTCATCATCTTCTTCAGCCATCTCGTCCCATAGCGGTGCCTGTTTAAGGTCGACGCCTGGCGGAATACTTTCAACAGGTGTCCCAGGCTGTTCCTCGATCTCTTCTCCCAAGTTGGCGATCTTCCAGTATTGGATCAATCGGTTTAACTCATCCTCAGAGACATATGCTCCCTGCATGCGGCTGGGTGCCGACGCATCTGGTGCCTGAAAGAGCATATCCCCTCGCCCGAGAAGCCGTTCAGCGCCCGGTTGATCCAGGATGACACGACTGTCGACGGAGGATGCCACGGCGAAGGCAATCCGTGCCGGGAAGTTGGCTTTAATCAGGCCGGTGACTACATCCACAGAAGGACGCTGGGTGGCAATGACCAGATGAATGCCTGTCGCGCGTGCGAGCTGCGCCAAGCGAGTGATCACCATCTCCGTCTCGTGAGGCGCCAGCATCATAAGGTCCGCTAGCTCATCGATCACGACGACGATGTAGTGCATCGATCGCTCCCCCGATTGATGCACACGCCGATTGTAGTCACCGATATTTCGCACACCCACTTGGGCGAAGAGATGATAGCGACGATCCATCTCACGCGAGACCCATTGCAGCGCTGACACCACACGCTCCAATTCAACAACCACGGGAGCCATAAGATGAGGGATGCCGTTATAGTATGTCAATTCAACCCTCTTCGGATCGACCATGACAAACTTAAGTTCATCGGGAGTGTTCTGAAGCAGCAGGCAGGAGATGATGGCATTCACGCATACGGATTTACCTGAACCCGTCGTGCCGGCGATAAGCAGGTGCGGCATGGCTGCGAGATCGGCAATGACTGACCCGCCAGACACATCGATCCCTAACCCAAGCTTCAATCTGGTGCGCATCTTCTGAAAATTCTGCGCTTCGATCACATCACGCAGCGCGACTAACGAAACATCAGTGTTGGGGACCTCAATACCTACGTAACCCTTGCTCGGTACGGGCGCTTCAATCCGAATCGAGGGTGCAGCAAGCGCTAGAGCAAGGTCATCCGCCAGAGATGAAATTTTGCTCACTTTAACCTTCGTGCGCCGCCCTCCACGTCCTTCGATAAAATCTGGTTCAACTCCAAATTGAGTGATCACTGGGCCGCGATTGATCTCAACAACTCGCGCGGGCGCACCAAACACTCGCAGCGTTTCCTCGATCAATCGGGCACGTTCACGGTCGAATGTTTCATCAGCCCGGCTCACCGCTCCCGGCTCGAGTATCTCTGACACCTCGGGTAGTATCCATTGCCGCTGTGGACTAACCTCCACATCTTCGGTCTGGATAGATGCTGGTAGATCCATTCCCTGCTGAGATTGAGCCGCTTCCGGTTGGATCGATGGGGCGATATCCAGGGCTTGCGGAGAGGTGTCTGTAGTTCTGTCATCCGTCTTTGATTGAGACAACGATGGGATACTCGTGAATTGCTGGAGAACCCAACCCCAACCCCTTAGCGCGTAATCTACCAATTCAGGAAGCGAAATCCCGATTATGAGGGTGGTTGAAACAAGCAGCCACGCCGCGATAACAACAATCGCTCCGCCAACACCCAGGCTGCTAACCATAAGAGCATAGATCGCAGCGCCGATGATCCCTCCGCCGCGCCCTTCTTGAGCGATAGCCCTTCCTATCGTAAATGTCGTCGCCCCAAGGAACGCATGCATGAGGACCAGGGCGAGCAGGAAGAATGATGCCACTCCAACAATCTTTTCTGGCTCAAATCCCGGTAATCGACCACGAAGTTTCCTTAATAGAATCCCTGCTCCACCAAGGATCAGCGCTAGAGGTACGATGAACATCCCCCAGCCAAAGGTCTGTTGAAGCAAATTTACCCACGCATTTCCGATCAACCCCTGCTGTGTGGTGAGCAGACTCAGAATCGTCAAGAAGCCGACTACGAGCAGAAAGAGCCCGAGCAGGTTAGTTTTCCGTTCACGTGTGAGGATGCCCTGGAATGAAAATAATTCGCCAAGTGAATTGCGAAACGAGGTAATGAAATTTCCCGAGGTGCGCCTTTTCGCCGTTTTTTTACGGCTCTTTGACCTCGAGGTACTCTTTCGTTGACTTCGAGTGGATATTTTTTTCGCCACTTCCGTCTCCAAGCGTGGCGATTATAGCATAGCGGCCCGCAAATGTTCGCGCACCATGCTAAAATCTAACCATGGTGCACTCCGAGCCAACTGATCTTCTTTATCGTGTCCACTTCCTTCGCCACCTGACGCCCGAAGAGCGTATTGAGCTTGCAGAAGTGCTGCCGCGCGAGATGTACGCAGCAGGTGAAACCATCGTAGCGCAAGGGGGACCTCCAGATTCTTTGTACATCATCCTGGAGGGTGAAGTCGAACTTCTCCATGGCAATGAAGACGGTGAGTGGATTCCCCTTGGACACCTGGTTCCGGGAGACACAATCGGCGCGCTCGAGATGATCTACCGTCAACCGCGCCCGGCTACAGTCCGGTCCGTTGACGCCACCGTCGTTCTACGCTGGGATCGCCTCCTCCTTACCCAATTCATGAAGACTCAGCCGGTGGCGTTGAACGGCCTGCAATTCGTCGCCCAAAGCCACAAACTCGCAAAAAAGCTTCGCTTCTCATGGCTCAGAGAGGGCGAGGTGATCTACGCTCTTGCCCGCAAACATTCTTTCGTACTCTTTCAACGATTGACCATCCCTGTGCTCATGATCGGCGGCGCTTGCGCACTCATCCTTTGGGCGCTTCTTAGCGACGTCACCCTCCCCCTGTGGGGCGGATTCGGTCTTGGATTAGCCGGAATCCTATTCGGTATTTGGCAGTGGTTGGATTGGACCAATGACTACTATATCGTGACCAATCGCCGCGCTGTCTGGTTAGAGAAGGTTATTGGCATCTATGACAGTCGCCGCGAGGCGCCGCTGCATACAATCCTCTCCATCAGCGTCGGGACAGACGTCACAGGGCGCATGATGGGATTCGGGGACGTCGTGATTCGTACCTATACCGGCAAAGTCGTTTTCCGCAATGTCGGCGAAGCCCAAACTATCGCCGCCCTGATCGAAGTAAACTTGCAGCGTCAACGTGCAAAACAGGATCTAACGGACCGCGAGTCACTTGTCGAAGCGCTTGATCAGCGTCTGCAGGATGAAGTATCACAGATCGTTGAAGAAGACCTTACATCGCTACCTGATGAAATCGAGCCCCCTGCTGTTCGCGGGGTGAACCGTTGGGGGTTTAAACTCCGTTTTGAGGATGAAGGCACAATCACCTACCGAAAACACTGGGCCGCCTTGCTACGCGAGATCAGTATTCCCTCATTGTTATTTATTGTTGTAATCGGGTTTGTCGGAGCGCGTCTTGGTGGTTTGGTATCCTTTCCCTCTCCCAATATCTTCCTGCCCATAAGCATCGCTGCGATTGTGGCGCTTTGTGTTTGGTGGATATACCGATACGCAGACTGGGCGAATGACATCTACCAAATTACCGCTCAGCACATCATCGATATTAATAAAAAGCCTCTCGCCCGGGAGGAACGCAAAGTGGCTCCAATTGAGAACATCCTTGGCACGGAGGTCGATCGCAAAGGCGTGTTTGGCATCCTGTTTAACTTTGGTGATGTGGTTGCGAATGTTGGCATAGCCCAGTTCGTCTTTCGGGGGGTTTACGACCCGGTCACAGTTCAACAGGACATCGTCCACGCGCAGGAAGCCCTGACGCTTCGCAAAGCAGAACAAGAGCGCTTCAAGCGACAGAGTGAAATGGTAGAATTGTTTGATATTTATCACGATAAATACACCCAAGGAGACTCCGAAGACGAAGACGGAGATTCTCAACACTATGGCAATTCGCGAGATCGTTACCCCACCTAACCCGACCCTGCGCCAACGCGCTCAGAAGGTCCGCCGAATAACACCTGAGATTGCACAACTCATCGATGATTTAATTGAGACGATGCGAGTCGCTCCGGGTGTCGGCCTAGCCGCGCCCCAGATAGATGTTGGTTTGCGAGTGATTGTCGTCGAGTATGCTGAAGGCAGCGAAGATGAGGACGCGCCGGAAAAATCTCCGAAGCTCTATACGGTAATCAACCCCGAGATCACGCGCACATCAAAGGACAGGGTTCTTGGAAACGAAGCGTGCCTATCCTTACCGGGGTATTTTGGCGAAGTCGAGCGGAACGAACGAGTCACCGTAAAGGGTTTGAACCGACACGGCCAGGATTTTAAGCTAAAAGCCAACGGCTGGCTGGCGCGTATCTTCCAACACGAGATCGATCACATTGAAGGCATCCTCTACATCGACCGCGCTACTCAGGTTTGGCGGATTGAAGAACAGGAGGATGAAGATATTCCCGCACCAGTGTAATCTGCTGCCCGTCTCACTTCCAGTTCTTTTCCATCGCCCCCCTCCCACACGTTACCATTGACACACATGGACAGCGATCGATTATTCCGAATCTCATCCAAGTACCGCTGAATTAAACCATCACTGCTATGTAATGATTCAGGGATGTCATTCTGGGCGACCGCCGGTTTAACCTCCCGTAAGTTAAGAGCCTGCGGGAGATTGGATGCGAGAAGACAACAGGCCAACACATGGGTCGGTCCTTACCATCGATTGATGTGGGGAGGCTGCCCAATCTGCTTTATCACTCCCCCCATTTGGGGGGTTTTCGATTATCGTTGTCTCGAGTTCCATACTGCGAGCTATGCTACAATCTCGACAGCCATGCATTTGAAACACTTATCCCTCACAAATTTTCGGAACTTTATCCGCCTTGAGACGGATTTTGCGGCGGGTTCTACGATTTTGGTTGGCGGTAACGGGCAAGGGAAGACCAGTCTGCTGGAGGCGATTCACTACCTCACCGGTGCAGCTTCATTCCACACCGCAAGCGATCGCCATCTGATCAACTTCCTCGCCCTTGAGGAACCGATACCGTTCGCCCGTCTTGTCGCCGAGATCGAATCACAGGAGCGCATCCAGCGCATCGAAATTCGCATCCTAATCGAAAGTAACTCTCAATCCAGCGAGGGCCGCGTGCGCAAGGAAGTGCTGGTCAACGGGCTCAAGCGACGAATGCGCGAGTTAGCCAGTTCTTTTACCGCTGTTTTATTTC